>NZ_JAPFQV010000006.1:0-149474 GCF_033804685.1 Micromonospora sp. RTP1Z1 | reverse complement strand
CTCGGCATGTGCGTATGCCGGCCGAGTCAGCACTTCGTGACGCCGCGTAGCGCGCGGATCGCGGCAGATGCGGATGTCCGATCATGGTTGGTTGATCGCGCCGGGCGGGGCCTCGCTCGAGGTGTTCCCAGGGGTACGCCAACCCTGGTAGGCAGGCCCTAAACTTGCGGCTCGTGACGACACCCCTCACTCCGGTCGAGGTGGCCTTCGCGCTGTTGCGGGAGGGCCGTATGGGCGACGCCGAGAACCTCATGACGCGCGAGCTGCAGGCCGTCACGGACAAGCATGGTCACGGCAGCCCGGAATGGGCCTCGGCCCAGTGTGACCTCGGCAATGTGCTGCTCAACGCCGATCAACGCGACCGCGCGATCGAGTGCTACCGCCGCGCAGTCTCCGCGACGCCGCGCGATCACGAGTCCCGCAAGGACCAGTTGACCCACCGACTCAATCTGGGCTTGGCGTTGCGCATGGCCGGACGACTCGACGAGGCCGAGACGGAGTTACGCCGGGGCGTTCAGGAGCGGCTCGCCTTCTACGGTCGCGAGCATGCCGGGTACGCGTTCGGCCTCGAACCGCTGGCGGACCTGCTGCGGCAGCGTGGCGACGTGGCAGGTGCCCGGCAGGTCGTCGAGGAGGCGGTGGCCAATCTGTGGCGCAACGGGCACGAGCGGGTGGCCTCCGCGTTGGCGCTGCGAGCAGCGATTGTGCACGCCGGTGGCATCCGCGAGCAGCTCTTCGTGGGCCTGCACCAACTGCCGGACGAGGTCGTCGAGCAGGTCGGGCGAGTCGTCACCCAGATGCTGGACCACGACGATCCGGCATCCAAGCCCTTGCTTGCCTCCCTGGTCGCCGCGTTGGAGGAGCGGCTCGGCATTGACCACCAGGCGACGCTCAACGCCTTGTCCGCGCTGGCGAACCTCGGCCGTGCTGTCGGTGACCAGGCGGGGCGGGTTGATGCGATCGAGCGCGTGCTCGCTTCGTACGACCGCCAGCGCCGGCAGGAGGAGGCGCTGATGGCAGCGCTCGGCTTGGCGATGGCCCAGGACGAAGCCGGCGATGCCGAGGCGGCGCTGCGCACGTACGCGTCGGCGCACGCGAGGGCGGAGCGCATCGGTCGTCCGGAGCTGCGGAGTCAGGTCCTGCGCAACTGGGGTCTGGCGCTGAAGGAGGCCGGCCAGGTGGGCCCGGCGGAGCAACGGCTGACCGAGGCAGTGAGCCAGGCGCGCCGCGGCAAAGACGATGACACGGTCGGGCGGGCCTGTATCGCGCTCGGTCTGTTCCTCCAGCATGAGGCGCGGTTGTCGGAGGCCCGCACGGTCCTGGAGGAGGGCCTGACCGTCATGGATTCCGTGCACCCGGACGCGATCATCGGCCGCAGCCACCTCGGTGCGGTCCTGGATGGCCGCACCTGCGGGTGCGGCGACATGGCGGGCACGATCGCCGACGCGTTCCGCGAGTTCGTCATTACCAGGCTTCCTGCGGACCTGCTCGACCGCCTCGACGTGGCGATCGTGGACGGCGACTTCAAGATCGATGTCGGGCTGCGGCGAGAACCGACCGAGTCCGAGCTCGAGCGGCTCAACGACGTCTTCCAGACCGCTCACGCGGAATTCCGCCGCCGGCTCAGCGAGCCCCGCTACGCCGGCTGACCGCCCGACTGCCGTTGCGCGGTGGCCCGGTGGAGACCAGGTGCGCCGACGACCCGAGATCGCCGGCACCAGACACGGTGCCCGACGAGACCGCCGACAGAAGAGTCTGCGCAGTGAGCGGACGGCGACCGGTGTCGTCCTGCGGATGTCGCGCTCCCTACGCTGTGGGCCATGCGGGTCCCGATCTTCCAGCTCGACGCCTTCACCACTCGCCGCTTCGCCGGCAACCCGGCCGCCGTGGTGGTGCTGGACCGGTTTCTCGATGACGCTCTGCTGCAGGCCGTGGCCGCGGAGAACAACCTCCCCGAGACTGCGTTCGTCGTGCCGTCCGAG
Source organism: Micromonospora sp. RTP1Z1 (assembly GCF_033804685.1). Classification (NCBI taxonomy): domain Bacteria; kingdom Bacillati; phylum Actinomycetota; class Actinomycetes; order Micromonosporales; family Micromonosporaceae; genus Micromonospora; species Micromonospora sp. RTP1Z1. Next base: position 147,492 of record NZ_JAPFQV010000006.1, on the reverse strand, counting down.
GGCCGGTACCGGCTGCGCTGGTTCACACCGACGGTGGAGGTGCCGCTGTGCGGGCACGCGACCCTGGCGGCGGGCGCCGTTGTCGTCGAGCGGCTGGAGCCCGGCCGCGACAGCGTCACATTCGACACCGCCAGCGGGCCGCTGACGGTCGACCGCGAGGGCACCGGATATCGGATGGAACTGCCGGCTCGCACGGTGCGCGCCGTGCCGGTGCCGCCGGCGTTGTCGGCCGCGCTCGGCGTCACACCGGTGGAGACGGCGATCGACGGGAACAACTACCTCGCCCTGCTCCCCGGGGCCGACGACGTCCGGTCCCTCGAACCCGACCTCGCCGCGATCGCCCGGCTGGACCGGACCGGGGTCGTGGTGACCGCCGCCGGTGACGACACGCACGACTTCGTCAGCCGGTACTTCGCACCGGCCAAGGGCATCCCCGAGGATCCGGTGACCGGCGGAGCGCCTGTGCGCTGGTGCCGTTCTGGGCGGCACGGACGGGCAAGGACACCTTCTTCGCGTACCAGGCGTCGCGGCGCGGCGGTGAGCTGGCCTGCCGGCTCGTCGGCGACCGGGTGCAGCTGCACGGCTCGTGCGCGTTCTACCTCGAGGGCCACATCGAGCTCTGAAGGCCCCCGCGCGGTGCGATCGCCCGCTCATCGGCTAGAAGCGGATGGGCCAACCCTCTCCGGCCGTCCCGCGTTCACAGCGCGTAGCCAACGAGCCAGCGCATCGTGTCACGCATCAAGTGAAGCCACGGCGTAACGCGTCAAGCGGAGTACGACACCGGACTGCCGGCGATGTCGGGCTCCACTTGATGGGTGACACATCGGCTCCACTTGACGTGTGACGGGTTCCCCCGCGATGGGCTGTCGCTGTTACACCGAGTTACTACTCAGCCGGACGGCGGGGCGGACTCGACGGTCCGTCAGAGGCGCGCGGTCGGCGGCAAGAGAGGACACGTGCGACGGTTCCCAACGTTCTTGGCAGGATGACGATCATGTCATGGACGCAGCGGATCATCGAGGCGACCGGCGCGCGGCCGGAGCCGCGTGACATCGACTGGAAGCCGGTCGAGACCGAGCTGGGTACGACACTGCCGCCCGACTACCGCGAGCTGTGGTCGCTGCTCGGCGGCGGTTACTACTCTGGATTCCTGTGGCTCCTGCAGCCGCGCAGTGACGCGGCGACGGAGGGCCTGTTCTACCCCTGGCGGTGGGACCGGGTATTCCATCCGGAATATGCGAGTCTCTACGCGCCGTATGACCTGTACGGCGGTCCCGGGCGGCCGGGTCTGCTCGGCTGGGGTCGCGATCAAACCGAGGGTGAGTATTACTGGCTCGCGGACGCGGAGACCGATCCGGCGGCGTGGCCGGTGGTCGCCCGCACGGACGGCGCCGAACCGTGGCACCGATACGACATGAGCATGTCGGAGTTCATCTACCACATGCTCACGGATCACGACTTCAAGCCATTCACGGTGGCCGCCACGACAGCGGGGCCGTTCCTGCTGCCCGAGGGCGTGCAGATCACCACGGTGGAGGAGTGGAACGCGTGGGCGAACCGTACCGACGGAAGTCCCACACCATGACCGTCTCGACGCGAGCCCGGCCGGGAGACTACGGAACATCGGCACGTGCGGACGGCAACCGGGCCAGCTCGGCGTGACGCTGCGTAGTGCGCGGATCGCGGCAGATGCGGACGTCGAAGGCTGCGGCGTTTGGCTTCCGTGCGGCCGGGGATGTCGGCTGGCTCAGCGCTTGCAGGTCCTCGGCCGTGCAAAATTCCCGTGCCGGTGTGGCACGGCGGTGGCTAGCGTACGCAGATGAGCACTATCCCGATGGCCGGACTGCGGCTGCGGTACTTCACCGATCCCGGCGAGTTCCTGGCCGCAGCGGGTGACTACCTGGGCGCCGATCCGGTCGTCAGCACGGTCGTGACCACCGTCGCGCACCGGCTGTTGTCGCAGCGGGCCGAGGGGATCTCGCAGCCCGACCGTAACTGGTGGCTGGTGGTCAGCGACGACTCCGGCGCCGTGGTCGGTGCCGGGATGCGCACGGCGCCGTATGCACCCTACCCGCCATTCCTGCTGCCGATGCCCGACGAGGCGGCCGTGGCGCTGGTCCACGCGTTGCACGAGCGCGAGGAGGAGGTACTCGCGGTCAACGGGGCCCTGCCCGCCGTTGAACTGTCCGCCGCCGAGCTAACCCGGCTCGGCGGGGGCCGAGTCCAGGTCAGCCAGCACACGCGGCTGCACGAGCTCGGCGAGCTGGCGTGGCCGCCGCCTGTGCCCGGCGGCTTGGTGGTCGCGACCGAAGACGACGTGGAACTGGTCACGGAGTGGTTCGCCGCGTTCATGGGCGACGCCGACGAACAGGCGGGCCGCCCGCGCGGTACCAGTGCGCACGAAATGCCCGACCGCGCGGAGATGCTGCGCCGGCTCCAAGCCGGACGGCTGTGGTTCTGGGTCGACGAGACTGGGGAGCCGGTGCACCTCACCGGTGCCAACCCACCGTCGTTCGGGGTGGCCCGCATGGGCCCGGTGTACACGCCGCCGGCCCAGCGCGGGCGTGGTTGGGCCAGCAACGCGGTCGCCGAGGTTTCCTGGCGAATCCAGGCCGAGGGTGCGCGGGTCTGCCTGTTCACCGACCAAGCAAACCCGACCTCGAACAAGATCTACGCCGCCCTCGGCTACCGACCGGTCGTCGACATGGCCAACCTTGTCATCGTCCGCTGACGCCGAATGCATCGCGGCATAGCGTGCGTGCGGCCCTGGGGATCGAACCGTGCCCGTTATTAGGCCTTGGCACGCTGGCACGCTGTGGCCCTCAGCGCCCGGCGGTCAGCCATCCGGACCGCCGGGGTCAAACGCCTCCTCGATCATCTCCGCGTACTCGGCGTCCGTTGCGCCGCGCCTTTCGCCGGTCGTCGGGTCCTGGACCAGCCACGGCTGGTACAGCGTGCCCTCTACCCACTTAGAGAACCAGTCAACGATCGTCATGTGCTGCGGGAACGTGCATGACACGCCGTCCGGCGCCGGGTTCGGGTCGCAGCCCCAGACCTGGCCGTCGGCGAGGTTGAGCTCGCTGCTGATGCCGCAACCCCAGTCGCACAGGGTGAGGACACCGCCCTTGAGCCCGGTCAGCGCGTCTAGGCCGCCGGTTCGGTGCCCGTCCCTGAGGCCGAGGAGACCGTAACCGGGGCCGAAGCCGCCGTTACCGACCTCCAGGTAGAGTCGGCGCAGCAGCGAAGGCATCGACAGGCCGGCAAGTTCCTCGGCCTCCGCGACTGCGGCAGGCGGCGCGGGTCGGAGGGGCGCCAACCGGCTGGCTGGCACCTCGTCGATGTACCCGCCGCCGGCGATCCGTCGGACCACCGCATCAAACACCTGGTCCTCTCTTGTCGACATGGCCCCGCAGCGTAGCCGCACGGTGTGCTATTCATCAGCCTGACCGTCGGCTGGCTCGCGCACCGCACTGAAATCGGCATGTCAGTGCACCCTCGCGCGCGTAGGAGCTTCCGAGGGGGACTGAACGGCCTTGTCTCCAGACGGCCGGGGGCCTCGTTGCTCTGAGCGTGTCGGGAGGTTAGGCGTCGTACGTCCTTCGTGGTGGTGCGAGAACCGAGGACGGCGCCCATGTCGGCCGAGGTTCGGCAGCAGGCTGTCACCGCGCTTGCCGTGATGATTCACAGTGGTGGTCGGGTGGCCAGGTGGTGGCCAGGGCCGCAGCGCCGGTGCTGTTCGCGGATCGGATCAGTCAGGCGGCGCTGCGGGGGGTGACGCGAGCTGAGCGGGTCTGGGGGTGTGTCGGCGAACGGCTGACAGCGTCACGACCGGCCTGAACAGCGTGAAAGCGGTTCGGGTTCTGCCACATCCGGTCCACCTGTAGCACGTGAACTGGGAAAACATGATTCCGAATGTGGCGGTGCCCGAACCGCCCCGGCTCGCTACGTCGTGACCTGGGAAAGCAATCGCACATGCTCAGCAGCCATGGCTGCGCGGTGCAGCTCTCTGGCGGCGTTCTCGCGCACGGTAATTCAGGCTACGAGCAGGCGGAAGCCGAGCTCTGCCGTGTCGAGGGCGACGAGGTCGCGGTTGCGCTCGGCCCACCGGCCTGAGGAAAGGTCTTCGCGGAGTGTGCTGACTGCCCGTTGCTCGGCCTGCGGTCCGAGTCTGGTCCATACCGAAACCGCGCGGCGTACATGTTCGTCCAGGTACGCCTCAGGCCGGCGCCAGTATGCCTCGAAGAAGCCGTCAGCGCAGTCCCACGGGACGAGCACCGGCTCCGCGCGTCCTCCGATCGCGCGGGTTAGGTCGGCCAGGGACGGCCAGCCGACGAGGAGGTCTGCGAACTCAGGTAAGTAGTCGCGGGTGAGCCAGAACCGCTGACGCCGGCCGGTGTCATCGGCGTCGTACGTGAACACCACCACGCGGCGGGCCACACGCCGCAGCTCACGCAGCCCGGCGACCGGGTCCGGCCAGTGATGAACGGTGCTGACCGCCATCGCGGCGTCGAAGGACTGGTCCTCGAACGGCAGACTCTCCGCAGCGGCGGCCACGCAGGGCGCCGCGCCCGGGGGACGCTGCGCCCGCATGACCGCCGAAGGTTCCACCGCCGTGACGTCGCGGTCGGGTGGTTCGTAGGAGCCGGTGCCGGCCCCGACGTTCAGTACCGTTGTGCATCCCCCAGCGCATCCCAGATGCGCGCGGCGATCCGTGGCTCAGTGCGCCGCGTCGCTGGATAAGCGGATCCGATGGCATCGTACAACCGCGCGCCGAACACTTTCAGTTGCTCCTCTGGCGTCGTCCTGATTCCCATTGCTCGTGCCTCCAGTTCCCTGTCTATGGCCGTCACCATGGCAGCAGCGCGGTCGCGCTGGTCCATCAACAGGCCGCGCAGCCGGCACAGGTGCGCGACTGCGTCGGTAGCCGGATCGTCAACCAGATCCGCGATGTCCCGCAATCCGAAGCCGAGCCGCCGGTAGGCGAGCACCTCCCGGAGTCGCTCCACGTCGTCCGCGGAGTAGGCCCGGTGCCCAGCCGCGGTCCGCGTGGACGGCTCCAGGAGGCCGATCTCGTCATAGTGATGCAGTGTGCGGACGCTTACGCCGGCCAACTCCGCCACACGCCCCACGGTCAGGTGCTCCTCCACGCCATCGACTATGTGGCATGACGCCGCGTGAGGGGCAAGCGCTTCGCTGCTGGAATGATCGAGTTTCCGATCATCGGCACGTCCGGACGCCGGCGACCGGCGCCGACGTCACCTTCGGTGACGAGCGCTTCGCGGCAAAGAGTGAGCCGCAGTACATGGCGGCGGCTGATCCTGCTCTTCGAATTGAGGGTGCGGCTGGCGTCGAGGAAGTCCAATGCCGAGTCAGGCGCGGGCGGCGGGTTCGGTGGGCTACCCGGTAGGGCTGTCGCTCGGTCCACTGTCGGCTGGCTCGGTCTGCGCTGCGTCGGCAGCGCGGACGGGGGCTACCCGCCTGCAGCCGGCGGACGTCCCGGCTGGCCAGCATGCCGAGGACGGCGAGCACCACCAATGTCGCCAAGATCAGCAGCGTGTCGCGGGTGCCGATCGCCGCGGCGACCGGTCCGACCGCCACCTGGCCGAGGGGGATGGCGACGAAGGATCCCAACATGTCGTAGGAGTAGACGCGGGCCAGTCGGTCGGCCGGGATGTGCTGCGCGATCGACGTGTGCCAGGCCACCGCGAACTGTTCGACGGCGATGCCGACCGCCACTCCGGCCGCCAGCAGCACGACGATGGTGGGCACCAGGGCCAGCCCCAGCAGCAGGAACGACTTGGCGAACATGCAGGCCACCCCGAGCAGCAGCAGCCGGCGAACCCGGATCCGCAGGGCCATCAACCCGCCCACGACCATGCCGGCGGTTTCCGCCGCCAACACCACACCCCAGGCGCTACGGCCGATCGTCTCGTCGGCGACGGCCGGGCCGAGCACGTTCACGCCGCCGGCGAGGGCCGCGTTGAGGATCATGAAGCCGAGCACCACGACCCAGACCCAGGTCCGCGCGGTGAATTCCGTCCAGCCCTCCCGGAGGTCGGCGACGATGCTCGTGCGGGTGCTCTTCGCCGGCGATGCAGCGACCCGGACTCCGGTAAACGCGACAGCCGCGATAACGAAGGTGAGCGCGTCGATGGCGAGGCCCCACCCCGGCCCGACGGCGGCCACCAGGAGGCCGCCGAGCGCGGCCCCGCCGATCATGGCCGCGTTGATGCCGAGCCGGATGAGCGCGTTGGCCGGCTGGATCAGCTCCGGCGGCACGGTCTGCGGCGTCGCGGCGGTCGAGGCTGGCTGGGACAGGGCGCTCACGATGCCGTTGGCCGCACCGAACGCCAGCAGCAGCGGGATCGTCGCCGTGCCGGTGAGCACCAGTGCGGCCACCGCCGCCTGGGTCAGCGCACCCAACACATTGGCGACGACCAGCACCAGCCGGAGCGGAATCCGGTCGGCCACCACCCCGCCGATGAGCACGAACAGCACGGTCATCAGCGATCGCGCGCCGACCACCAGGCCCAGGTCGCGCACCGAGCCGGTCAGATCGAGCACGGCGAAGGCCAGCGCGATGGGCGCGACACCGTTGCCCAGCATGTTGACCAGCCGGCCAGCAGCCAGGTATCGGAAGGCGCTATACCGCAGCGGAGCCAGCACCAGTCCTCCATCCAGAACAGGACAACGATCAACGCGTGATCGATGCCATCTGCTGGGCGTCGGCAGCCGACCTCGGCGCACTCATCTCGGTGCCATGACAGGACAGAGTCGGACGTCGAGGCCATGCACGCGTACATGGAGGCGGCTTTGTTACGTCGGGCGCCAGTTGGCGCGGTAGCCAGGGCCGTTGGTGTGGTATCGCGGTCGCGTCGGAGAGGGGTCCCAGCGCCACTCGACCTTCATCCGACGGGCGTCCGTCGGCATCATGCGGTGCGACTGGAGCAGCCTGGTCAGCTCGTCGTAGCGGATGTTCACACCACCGTGGCCGGGGTGGCTGTCCGGCGTGGCGGTGCCAGCCTCGTACCGCGCGTTCCACTCGACGAAGATGGCCCACTGTTCACGTTCCCAGGCCAGGGCGGTTTGGCCGGCTGGCCAGACGAAGTGGTCGTCGTCGGGATCGCCGGGGCGGGCGTAGTCGTTAAGCGCCCGGAAGTAGTGCGGCACTCCGCCGATGTCAGCCAGGCCGCCTCGCGGCCCGTCGTACCAATCGAGCTCGACGTAGACGGGTTCGAACCCTCCGTCCCGCGAGGCAACGTCACGCGAGTCGACCACTGGAGAAGTCTAGCCAGCCTCGGCCCGGTGAATCTGCAGCGCGCAGGCGGCCCACTACGCTCCGCGAGGGCGCGCGTCCGCTCGTTGTCTGCGGCATTAGAAGAGGACGTTGAGTCGGGCGCTGATTCAAACGACAGGCGTGGATCACGGTGCGGTTGCAGTCGTCGTCGTCCGATTGCTCGCGAGGTTGATTCAGAGGTCGGTGATGCTGCCGTTGACGGCGAAGGCAGCCACGGCGGCCAGCAGTGCGTCCAGGAAGTACTTCCCGGACATCGGCGTTGCGGCGATGCCCATGGCGGTGTTGCGCGACTACTCCGCACGCAAAGGATGGGCCGGGTCGACACAGGAGGTCACGGATGGTCTCGCCGCCACCGCCCACGACATCGCCGAGCTCGGTGAGGTGCAGCACACCGTCCTGGTCATCGGACATCCGACAGGCCAACGAAACCGGCCGCCGGGCGTAGCGGTGGCCCGCATGGACATGCGCGGCGGCGTCCCAACCCTTCTCGGCAGCGCTGACCGCGGATTCGTCGGCGCACCGGCGTTCGTGGCCTTTCCGAATCCCGCGTCGTCAGATTCGAACGCACTCTTGGTCAAGTGCATCGGGGTCGTCCTGCCAGGCGATGCCACACATCCCGTCGCCACCTTCGACAAGATCCGGCCACTGCTACGCCAGATCGTCACCGATGAGCTGGCGCCGGGCGTCTACCCACACCGATGACCAGCATCCGCTCATCGGCACATCCGCGTCTGCGGGCCCGCGCCGTGGCGCCGTGTGCTGTACGGACGGCAGACTGGCTCACCAGCCTGTGGCGACGGCAGGCCGACCGCGATCTGCCGCGCGATGGCCGTGGGACACGGCCGTTCGCCCTTTGATCATGAAGAGGTGCAGCATCGCACACTCGCTGGAAATGGTTGGACGGTGCGACGCGCCGGCTGGTAGCTTCCCTTGAGCCGTGACACTGACCGAGGAGGTGAGACCCGTGAACGTTGTATCGATGTGGGTGCTCCCCTCGCCGTCACGGGCCGGCCACTGACATAGGTGTCGCCGGGAGCGCCCTAACAAGGCGATTCCGAAAGGCACCAACCTATGAATCCTGTGGAATTCAGCCACGCCGTGCTGATTTCGCGCGTCGCGTCCGGGCAATGGCATGCGCTGGAGGACGACCTCGTAGTCGGCCGCGGCGAGGCGTCGCGCCGGCCCGACGGGCGGATGTTCGTCAGTATCGACGCCTGGCACGGCATGGCCTTCGACCGGCTGGCCGAGGCCATGCTGGCGGCTCTGCCGAGGCAGCTGCACACGGTAGTCGACGAGGCCGACCTCGACCTGACCGCCCGGTGGCAGCGAGCCGGCTTCACGACACGGCGTCGGGAGTGGGAGTATGCCGTACCCACCGACCCCCGCGCCACGGGCCTCGACTCGGCTCTGCCACCGCCGGACGTGACGATAAAGGCCTTCGGCCGTGCGGAGGAGGCCCCGCTACGCGCCCTGGACCGCACGATCCGCGACCAGGTGGATGCCGGCCCTGGATGGCAGGACATGCCGGCCGAAGTTCTGGCCCTTCCCGTGCTCGACCCGTCGAAATACGCCGTGGCGGCGCAGTCCGGCCAATACGTGGGTCTACTGAGGGTAGCGATGGTGACCCGGCTGCCACGGATAGGGCTGATCGCCGTCCGGGCCGACCGCCAACGCCGCGGCATCGCCCGGGCGCTGCTGGCCCACGCACTGGGCGGGCTGCACCGCATCGGCAAGGAAACGGCCTCGGCCGAGGTGACCGAATCTAACGTGGCCGCCACGGCGCTGTTCGAGGGCATCGGCGCCCGGCGCACCGGCAGCAACCTCGAACTGGTCCTCCGCTGACCGCGAACGAGAGGAGTCGCTGACCATGGCGAGAACATCAAACGGCATCGAACTCGAGGGCACCGTCCTCGAATGCCTGCGCAACGCCACTTTCACGGTGGAGCTGCAGAACGGCCACAAGGTGCTGGCCCACATCAGTGGAAAGATCCGTAAGAATTACATCAAGATCCTCCCGTACGACCGGGTGCTCGTAGAGCTGAGCCCCTACGACCTGACCCGAGGCCGAATCCTCTTCCGCTACCGCAGCTAGCCTCGTCCCCAGCGGTGCGGGCAGCCCGCCTCCCGCCGGTCGCCCGCACCGCTGGATCCCCTGACATGATCGGGTGACGTCGGTGGATCCGTGAACCCGGTCGCGGTCGGGGTCGTGGTGGCAGTGAGTTCGCGCAGGGGGCAACCCGCAGGAGAGGACACTGCCATGAACCTTCGCCGAATCGTCGCCTCGGCCGGAATTCGCCCAGCCCGAATGGAATATCCGCTCTTCTTGGGCGGATGGCGGTCTGGACTTCTCGTACGTTTCGGGATGGCGACCGGGTTCCTACGCGCCCCCATGATCCGTCGCAGATGGTCAATATGCACGCACTCTCACCGGCCGGGCCCCACCACGCATCGTCACGGAACGTGGTGACCGCTCGGCGGCAGAAGCGGATGGGGCGCGCAGCGCCAGGTCCGCCGTCACCAACGGCAGGTCCAGTGCGGCGATCAGGAGGGCGAGCCAGCCCAGGTCAATCTCGCCCGGCGGGTGGTCCTGCGGTGTAGTCCGGGTGCGGCCCGACCAGGACGCAGCGACCGTCCAGCCACCAGTCGTTCACCTCGGCCGAGGTGAACGCCTCGAACTCGCGTAGCACGAGCCCGCCGACGAAGTCATCCTCGCGCAGCTGCCGGAGCCGGCAGGCGGCCCGCGCGCGGCGTCCCCATCTGCGATGTCCGTGATGAACGCGGCCTCGTTCCAGTAGTGCTTCATCGACTTCGTCCGCTCGTTCGAGGTGGACCTGGTGACCGCAGTCCACGTGGCGCGACCTTGAGCCGTTCGCCCAGCGCCGCGCGACACGCCTTCAGGTACGACACCTCGACGGCGGACCAAGCAGCGGCGATGACCAGCATGGTCGGCGTGGTCGACGGCAGGGTCACGGCCGGCCGGGCCTGTTCGGAGTGGGCAGTCATGGCCGGGGGGATGCTGTAGCGCCACCGCCGCCGCGCCGGAAAATCGCACGACAATTGTCGTGAGGTTCCGGAGAATCCCCGGTGATGTTCGCCGCCGTCCCCCGCCGAGCGCGCCCCCCGTCGCCCCTCGCCGGCCAGCTCGCTGCCCAGTCACTCCTCTTCGCCCTCGGTGAGGGCACCTTCATGACCGGATCGGCGGTATTCTTCACCAAGATCGTCGGGCTGTCCGCCGCCCAGGTTGGTCTCGGCCTGACGTGCGCTGGCATCGCCGCCTTCCTGGCCGCACTGCCAATGGGCAAGCTGGTCGACCGCTTCGGGCCAAAGAAGATGTGGGCCGTCAGCGCGACCGGGCAGGCGGCGATGTTCGCGATGTGGCCGCTCATCACCGACTTCAAGGGCTACATCGCCATGGCCGTCGGCATGGAGGTCATCGGTGCCCTCGGCAACGCGGCGCACGGCGCGTACACGATCGACGTACTGCCGCCGGACGAGCGGGTGAAGTCACGCGCCTACATGTACTCCGCGCTCAACGTCGGCTTCACCCTCGGCTCCCTGATCGGTGGCTTCGCGCTGGCGTTCCACTCCAACGACGTCCTCCACGCGCTGCCCTGGTTCACCACTGTGGTCTTTCTGGTCAACGCTGCCGCAATCAGCCGGCTACCGCGGGCCTCGCACGACGACCGCACCCCGCAGGACCGCAAGGCGAAGATCGCCGGGCCGGGACCGCTGCGCAACCCCGGCTGGCTCCTCACAACGTTCTTCAGCGGGGTCTTCTGGACCAACCAGGTGCTGCTCAACATCGTGATTCCGCTGTGGCTGGTGGAGAAGACCGACGCCCCGCGGGTGCTGCTGGCCCTTCTGTTCGGAACCAACACGGTGATGTGCATCTTCCTGCCGATGGCGGTGGCCCGCAGAGTCGAGGACGTGCCGACCGCGCTATATGCGATTCGGATGTCGTCCAGCTTCTTCGTGCTCTCCTGTCTGATCACGCTGGCGACCCACGACACCGTCGGCTGGGTCACGATCTCGCTGGTCTGGCTGGGTCACGTCACCGTGACCGGGGCTGAGCTCTACCTCTCGGCCGCCAGCTGGTCCTTCGAGGCCGAGCTGATGGACCCGCGTCAGCGCGGCGCCTACCAGGGCGCCGCCGAGCTGAGCAGCACCCTGGGCCGGGTATGGGCACCGGCGGTGTACACCTTTCTCGCGATGAACTGGGGCGCCGTCGGCTGGCTGATGATCGCCGGCATCATAGTGGTGGCCACCATCGGCGTGCACCCGTCGACCCGGCTGGCGCGGCGATTCCTCGAGCAGCACGTCCCTGCCGAGGTGTTAGCCGACGCCCGTGCCTCCAGCCGCGAACCCGAGGAGGGCATCGCGGCCAGGCCGCCCTCGCTCATCAACACCGACGAGCCGCTGCCCGAGTCCACCGGTGGCCTGATCCGCTAGGCCACGCCCTAGCTGACTTGACCGATTCCCTGAGTCACGGGCGGCGCGCGCACGCGCCGACTCCCGAACGGCGCCCTGCTGGTGACCCTCCTCGACGACCCGGCCGTCGTAGACCCGCTGCGCTAGGAGGACATCCATGGCCGCTGGCTCAGGGCGGCCTGAGCTCCCCGGGGCAGCTTAGGGCGCGGTCGGCGGCAGAGAGTGCACTGCGTCGGCCCCATCAACTCAGCGAAGCAGCCGGAGGCGGCGCCGTCTCGCAAGCGAGGAGGACTCAGCGGGCGGGAACCGCCTCGGACGACGGCCGCCACTCGCGCCTGATCAGCCCGTACACCCACGAGTCCGAGACCTCGCCGTTCACGACGCAGTCTTCGCGCAACGTCCCTTCACGCACGAATCCGAGCTTCTCCAGGACGCGGGCAGACGCCGCGTTGCGCGTATCGGTCTCGGCCTGGACTCGATTCAGGTCCAGCGCGTCGAATGCCCACTGCAGCAAGGCGTGCGCGGCCTCCGTCGCGTAGCCGTGGCCCCATGCTGCATCGTCGAGGCAGTAGCCCAGCGACGCGCTGCGGTAGTCCGGGTTCCACCGGGTCAGACTGCACCAGCCGATGAACGCCCCGTCGGAAACACGGTCCATGGCCAGCCGTGTCCCGGTGCCTTCCTCTGCCATCTGCCGGCAAGCCATGATGAACCGCTCGGCGCGCACCCGCTCGCTCCAGGGCGGCGCGTCCCAGTAACGCAGCACGTAGGCGCTGCTGTGCAGCGCGAAGAGGGCGTTCGCGTCGGCGTCGTTGAACGGACGCAGTCGCAGGCGAGCGGTCTGCAGCGTGGGGGTAGGTAGGGACATGGGTGCCATGTTGCCTCTCATGAAGTGGTGGCCGCGCAACCGCACGCGATGCCGATCACTCACCACCCGGCTTCTCGCGGGTTGGGCGACCGCCCGGATCGCGGCAGAAGAGGATGGCGAAGCCTGGCGGGCATCGCGAACGTGGACCGGCGTCGCGGTGTGCGGCGTGCGTACGGTAAGTACCTGGGCCTCTACTTGTCCGGCCGTACTATCTCCCGGTGATCTCCCCCCGCCGACGGCTGGTCGCTGCGTCCATCCTCTTGGTGTTGGAGGCGGTGGCGTTAGCGCTATTCGTCACCGAGTCCGTGACGGGTGCGATCGCCGCCGTTGGCTTCACCTGCGTGTCGTTGTGGGTGCACGTCGTCCTGCACGAGTGCGGGCACCTCGTCGTGGCGAAGCTGCTGCGTCTGCCGGTCATCGCGGTCCGCATCGCACCCTTTACCGGGTGGCGGAGCGAAGTGTGGGTCCGGCCGGCGCCGTCGGCGACCGCGTTGCCGCTGCGGATGGTGCTGTTCTACCTCGGTGGCCCGATGGCGAACCTGTGCACTGCGACGGTGCTCGGTACCGCAACGGCGTTGACGAGCACGGCGTTGACACGCGTCGCACTGCTCGGCGCAGCGCTTTTTGCGGCGCTGCTCGGGGTGGTCAATCTCATTCCCGGGATATCGCCCCGCAGTGACGGCCGCAACCTGCTTCGCTGGCTTTTGGCGCCAACAGCCACCCGCGCCGCGCTATGGGCGGGCTACTACCAGGAGGAGGTAAGCAGGACGTTGCGGACGATTGCCCGAGGGGAGGTTGACGACGATCGTCTCGGAGATCCGGTTCGCGACGGCAACGACCCGCGACTCGCGCTCGCTGCCTTCCAACGGCGCTGGAGCACGGGACACGCGCAGTCGGCGGCGGACTTCATCGCCGACGCCGAGCGGCTCGCGGCGCTGGCTCGCGCCGACAGCACCGATCCCATGGCCGCCGCCGCAATCGGGCAGGTGCTTACCGTCCAGTTCGGGTTGTGGTACCTGTACGCCGCAGTGGTGAACGGATCGCCGGTTGAACACCAAGAGGTGTTGGAGATCTCGGAACTGGCCCAGCTCGCCTTCCACGTGCAGCCGCACATGTTGACCGCTCGTCTCGCCATGAGCCTGGCTCACCTGCTCAACCAGCGGCCGGAGCATGCGCGGTCGCTGCTTCTCGACCTTTGGCCGGGTGTTGACCCGCCGGACCTATGCAGCGTCGCGTTTCTCCTGCGGGCCATCGCCGAGTGTTACCTCGGCAACCACGCCGATGCGGACACCCTCATCAGGGCGGCCGGCGGCGACTACCAGCAACTGACACAGGTCGTTGCCGCGATCCAGGCAGCCGATCCGGTGCCGCCCTTGCTCGCCCTTGCACTGGTGGCTAACGCCTGACCGTTCCAAGGTGGTGTCACGCGACTCGTTCGTCAACGAGCGCTGTGGCTAACACTCACGTCCAAAGGGCGCACTCACATCGGCCATGACGGCGCGCCTCGCGGTCATGACATTGTGCTTGGTCTTGGCTGCGCAGGGGCGAGCCCGCGTCGGTGCAGCCTGCCGACTCATGCCGTCGTCGCCTGTCGGGTCATGACCATTTGCCGGGCGATGCCAGCAGCAAGCCCCCTTCGGCATACAGGCGGCCCAGCCAATTCGCCCTCGATCCTCCATCTCCCGGCAACCAGCCGGCTCCCTGGGCTTCGTGATCCGGTCCGCCTACAGTGTGTCTCTTGCCGAGGCTGAGAAGGAGTACGCGTGCGTGACATCCCCCGCATCGTCTGGACCCTCGCCGCCGGTCGTTTCGTCAACGCCGCTGGCACGTTCATGTACTTCTACCTGTTTCTGTATCTCACAGGCCCCCGTGACCTGCCGATCGGCTTTGCGGGGCTGATCAGCGGTGGGTTGGGTGCGGGCATGCTGGTCGGCAACTTCACCAGCGGCTGGTTCGGCGACCACTTCGGTCACCGCCGGGTCCTGCTGGTCTCGTCGGCCTTCGTCGGGTTGAGCACCCTGGCCATCCCGTGGCTGCCGACCGCGGTCCTCGCGGTGGGCATGCCGCTGCTTGGCTACGCCGGCGCGACCTCCGGAGTGTCGCAGGGCGCACTGGTTGCCCTCGCCGTGCCCGCCGGCGACCGCCGGCGCTCGGTGGCGGTCACCCGGGCCGCCTTCAACGCCGGCTGCGTGATCGGGCCACCGCTCGGCGCGCTGCTCTCGGCGTACGACTTCACCTGGCTCTTCGTAATCGACGGCGCCGTCACCCTGCTGGTGAGGGCGGCGACCGCGTGGCTGCTGCCCACCGAGCCGCCGCCGGCCCCCGGCGGAGTCCAGGCCCACGGCCTGTGGCGCAGCGTACGCGCGGACCGCGCCCTGCTGTTCCTGCTGCCGGCGATCGTGGTCGTGGACATCGTCTACCGGCAGCTCTACTCGACCCTGCCAGTCTACCTGCGCGACCACGGTCAGCCCATCGGCCTCTACGCGGCGCTCATCGCTCTGGGCTCCGGCATGATCCTCATCCTGGAGATCCCGGCGACGGTGGCGCTGCGCAGGCTGCCGGCGCTGGGCATCATCGGTGCCGGGTACGCCCTGGTCGGACTCGGCTTCGGGCTGTTCGGCCTCGGCACCGCCAGCTGGCTCGCCGTCGCCGCGATGGTCGTGCTCACGGTGGGGGAGATCCTCTACAAGACGACCGCCACCGCGCATGTGCTGGACGCCGCCCCGCCGCACCTGGTCGGCCAGTACCAGGGGCTCTACACCGGCGCTGCGACCAGCGGCAGCATGCTCGCCCCACCCGTCGGCGCCTTCGTCTACAGCGTCGCCCCCGCAGCGCTCTGGCCGTTGTGCGCGGTCGCGGCCATCGGGGCCGGCGTGCTCGCCTGGCGTTCCGGTCGGGTCGCAACGCCGAGGCACGAGCCGGCGCTGGCCGCCGCGTCCGATCCCGCGCCGAAAGCCGCGGCGTAGGCGCGATCCACGGATGTAACGGCCGCCGCCGGCTACCGGCTGCCAGGCTCAGCGTTCGGGGTTGCAGCACCCCGGCGTGCCGCATTCGCAGAAGCTGCTGCTTTTCGCGGGGATGGCCGGGTTTCTCGTGGCGACGGTGGGGTGCCGCACGCCTTCGACCAAACGGGAGTGGTCTTCGGCCTGGGCTACCTCGTGGTGATCTCCGTCCATCTGATCCTGTTCACGCAATCCGCCGTCGGTGCCGGCGGTGCGGCTGGCGCCGTTCAACCTCGCGGCGGCGCTGCTCGTGCTTATCGGGGGCTTCATCGACGGAGCTGCTAGGTGGCTTCGATCCTTCCCATCGATCCATAACCAGCTCTGGACCCGCGACATCCTCATCGGCATGACGTCTCACGCAAGACGTGATGGTCGCACACGATCCGATGTCGGCCGCTTATCCGCGATGCACTGTCATCGGCACGACAGCGCACTGCGCCGGGCGGGGCCAACGCGCGGACAGCCGCAAATCAGTACGTTGGCTGCCAGTCACATTCCGGGGCGCGATCAGCGGCAGAAGTGGAGGTCTAGCGCCTGCTCGAAAGGTGGAAGGAGACAGGGTGAGGCTGCGAGCGGCAGCTACTTCTGGGTGAACACGGCTCGGAAGGCAGCGAGATCGACCGGGCCGATCTCGAGCGCGGACTTGAGCGTGCTCAGAGCGGCGACGAGCGGATCCTCCTCACGGGCGGCGACTATCGCGAAGACCATTTGCGCCTGTGGCTCCATCGCGGGCAGCTCGATCTTCCCGATCGAGGTAGGGCTATAGATGAAGGAAGAAATAGAGCTGTGCACGGCGGTTTCCTCCGGCACATCCCACAAGCGGTTGAGCGCCGTCCGGCAGTCGGTGAACGAGGGAGGCGGCGGGTCACCCAGGTCGAGGGCATCCAGTGCCTCGGCAACCCAGTCCAGCTCGGCGGCACCAGCCTGGATAGCAGCTGACCGGGCGGCCCAGGCTGCCATGGCACGCTGCTGCGCCGGCTCGGCGGCGGCGATCTCATCGACCAGGTCGCGGTCGACGCGGGCCACGTCCTTCGCCCACGCTCCGACCTGGCGGAGCCGGTCACTGTCCGGCAGGCGACCGCCCCAGTCACGCGTCGCCCGCGCGCGGAAATACTCCCTCTCCCGCCTCTTTTTCTCCTCCTGTTGCCGGCGGGCCGCGTCGACACGTTCCGCGTAGGTCGGCCGCGGCGGCGTCTTCTGAGCGACGCGGTGCCGGTTCGCAGCGACCGTCGAGATCTGCCGGACGATCCGGTCGGGCCCCGCCTTCGCGGGCCAGAACTGCAGCAGGTACCGCTCGGGCGGGTCGTCGACAACGCGATCCTCGTTGTCGTAGCCGATCGCGCAGAACCGTACGCGGTAGGTGTCCTGGTCCAACTCGAGCCGGACGGTCAACCTGTGATCGCCCGTCAGGAGCAGCACGTCCGGCTCCGGGCGGGTGTACGACGCCTCCACTACCTCGGTCCAGACTGGGTCGAGCAGCGGCTCGCTTTCGTGCCGTTCGATGCGCAGCGGCACATAGCCGGTATGCAATCCCGTGTTGAACACGAGCGCGCCCGGTTCGGCGGCTCCGCACAGCCCGTTGACCTGACCGCCTTGCCCGTCACCGACCGCGTGGGCGGCCACATCGCCCCCCAAGCGGAACACGTGGAATTCGACAGAGACGCGATCATCAAACAGAACATGCACGACATCCATGATGCGGGCTCGTCGGCATGTGCGTATGCCGGCCGAGTCAGCACTTCGTGACGCCGCGTAGCGCGCGGATCGCGGCAAATGAGTTCACCGAAGCTGGAGCAGCCCACGTTTGGCCATATAGGCTCGCAACGTCTCGGCGTCTTCGGCGGTCATCAAGCGGCGTGGGATCACGGTGGCCGGCATCCGGCCGACGTAGACGATCCAGAACTCAGGGGTGTTCCTTACCTGGGTGACCCCGTCCCAGGCGATGCCGCCGGACTCCAAGCCGCTGCGCAGCAAAATGTTGTCGTCGGTGATGTCGTAGGCGCCCTCGACGGCGTAGCGACTGGAGCGGTGCCGGGCGCGCAACCGCACCCACGGCGAGTACAGCATCGACAGCAGGCCAGCCACGACCATCGACAACCACAGCGGCGAGGTCCGCTCGCCCCACGCGAACCCCCACGAGACGGCGAGGCCGATCGCCCCGACCGCCGCCAGCACCGCGCCGATATCGCGGTACCTGCGCAGCCGAACACTGCTGAGCGCAGCGGCCACGCGGCCCGGGTACGCGGGATCGGCGGGGACGTCGAAACGGATGTGCACGCCAGAACGATAGTGCCCCCACCCGCCCCCGGGCAGCGCCTGACTCGCGCCCCGCTGGCCGGAACGTCGAGGGCCGCCCGTTGTCAGCGGATGAGAGTGCGGCTGGTCGTCATGGCGGGCAGGTCCCGCCCCAAGCCGGGAGAACGCCTTCGAATGAGTAGGTCACTGGTCCGGTCTGCGGGCGGCGCGTGCGGACGCCGCTGCCCGGCTCGGTGGTCTCCGGAGCCTGCGGTCAGTCGTTGATCGCCTGGTAGACAGCGGTCCAGAAGTCGTGCCACATCGGCAGCCTCTGGTCGCCCGCGTGCGCCCGTTGCATGATGAAGATCGTTGTCAGGTCCTCGGCGGGATCGTTGTACCAGGCGGTGCCGTAGAAGCCGGGCCATCCGCAGTTCCCGACCGATGGGCCGAGGTGCGTGCGGCGGGTGCGGACCGACATCCCGAAACCCCAGCCCATGGTGTCGAAGTACCCAGGCCAGAACCCGGAGACCGCCTTCTGCGCCTGGGTCAGGTGGTCGCTGGTCATCAGGGTCACCGACGGCCGCGAGAGCACCCGCTCCCCGTGGTGGGTGCCGCCCGCGAGCAGAGCCGAGGCGAAGGCGAGGTAGTCGTCGGCGGTCGAGACGAGCCCGCCGCCACCTGATTCGAACATCGGCGGCCGGCTCCACTGCCCGTCGGGGGCGTCTTCGACGACCGGCTCACCGGTGGCGGCATTGTCGCGCTCGTACGCCGTCGCCAACCGGCCGATGCTCTCGTCGCCCACGCTGAAGGCGGTGTCCTTCATTCCGAGCGGATCGCAGATCCGCTCGCGCAAGGCATCCCCGAAGGTCATGCCGGTGACCCGGGCGATGAGCACGCCGGTAACGTTCGCGGCGATGTCGTACATCCAGCGCTCACCCGGCTGGTGGACGAGCGGAAGCGTGCCGAGCCGGCGTATCCACTCGTCCGGCGGCGGCTGGCCGAGTGCGTTCAGCGCGTCGGAGATCGGGACCGTTCCCGGCTCGGCAGGGACCATGCCGGTGCCGAGGGTGTAGGTCAGCAGATCCCGCAGCGTTATCGGGCGTTTCGCCGGGACGGTGTCTTCCAGTGGCCCGTGGGGATCGGCGAGCACGGTCATGTCCGCCAGCTCCGGGAGGAGGTCGTCGACCGGGTCATCGAGGCGGAGGGTGCAGTCCTCGACGAGCGTCATCGCACACGCGGCGACGATCGGCTTCGTCATCGAGCCCATGCGACAGATCGTGTCGCCTGCCATCGGCGTCTGCGACCCTGCGCCCTCGAACGCGAGATTGCCCGTTGCTTCGATGTGCACCTCGCCGTGGCGGGCGAGGACGGCCACCACACCCGGGACGAAGCCGGACTCGACGTGACGCTCGAGCAGCTCTCGCACTCGAGCCAGTCGTTTCGACGAGAAGCCACCGGCAGTCACCTGTCTCCTCCTCATCTCGTCCGTTCGCAAGTTACACGTTGCGCGACGACCGCACGTTCCGCCAGGACGTTAGGAAGAGACCCCGTCCGAGCAGTACGGGTCATCGGCACGACCGCGCGCCGCCACCCGTGGACAGCGGCAGCGCAGCGGTCGGCGGTAGATCACGACGCCTGACTCCTGAGGGTTCATCACGAGGCAAGCTGGCGGCACGCAACCCGGCTGCGTGGTAGTCCAGCTTGCGTAAAGACCAGCCCGCAGCTCCCGTTCTTCGGATCCCAGACTTGGTGGTTGGCGACCAGAGCCCGAAGCAGCGCACGCTGCGAGTCGGTCAAGGGCCTGCGCTGTCCGTACGGCTCGGCGAAGGCGAAGCGCACCAAGGCGCCCCACCCCTTCTCGAATCCGGTCCAATTGTCCCGTCTGGCAACCTCGCAAGCGGCCGTGGCGATCGTGTCGAAGGTGGGGGCGACGCGAATCGCTGCGGCGACGAGTTCGAACTGGTGCAGGCTTGGTGGCGGCGGATCCCCCAGCGCGGCGAGGATTAGCTGTTGGCTGCGCGGATCGTCTTCGTGGGCTAGCGCGGCCCGCAGCCGGACCGCAGGGTCTGGGTCGGAGAGCAGGCCACGAACGTCGACGCCGAGCCTGCCGAGGCAGCAAACCCGCGGGGATCGAGGGCCAGAGCCGCGTTGCAACCAGCCTTGAATCAGGGCGGCGAGTGCCTCGCGCCGGTCGACCAGAGGCGCCATCTGGGCAATCACCACCAGATTTTCCGCGTAGAACAGAGCGTAGTCCGGGATCGATGTCTCCAGCAGCGGAAGCACCACCGGGTATGCCGCCGCCACAGCATCAGCAACGTCTGGCAGTTCCTCGGCGAAGTGAGGGCTCTCTGCCAGGTTGGTCACGCTCAAGGCCGCGTCCCCCAGGAACTCCACGAGCGATGTGACCGCGTCCGGGTGCGTCCGGCCCTCGGCGAGCAGTGCGGTCACGGCCCGAACGGCCGGAGCGGTGGCTGTCTCGAAGAAACCCTGGTGCAGCACCGCGACTTGGAGATGGTCCAGCGCTTCCTCGCGGGCTGCGGCATCGCCGAACTCCAACGCGCGCAGATGCCCCGGGGCGTCGGTCGCTCGGCCGTACGCGTGCCGCAGCCCCCACCAGTCAACCGTCATCATCGCCCCCGCGTCGCCAAGAGAGCATTGATGATGGCAAGGCCGCTCCAACCACGCCACTGCGTCAGTGCGGCCCCTTCGGCAACGCCGCGAGGGGCTGGCTATGTCCCGGAGGCCATGTACGCGGCCAGGATGTAGTTAGAGTGCCGGTCGAGGTTCTTGTGGGCCCGGTCGTAGCGCATGGTGGTTCGCGGGTCGGCGTGGCGGGCGGCGACACCCTTTTTGGACTGGCGGCGCTCGATGCGGTCGGGGCTGTCGTTCGCCGGGGGCTGACAGGCTAGTTTGCTCGGATGAGTCTCCTCGATGACGTCGCGAGGCGTGACAGCTGGCGATGCTGGGTGTGCGACGAGCCGGTCGACGCCGACATGTCGGTGAACGACGCGCGTGGTCCCAGCGTCGACAGCCGCACCGCCGACAAGAAGGCCAAGGTCGCCGAGCGACTTGCGCACCGTGCCTGCAACACCCGCAAGGGCGCCGTCAAGGTGGTCATCGCCTGGCCGGACCGTCTGCACGTGGTGGAGCCCGCGCCGCTGATCACCGTCGCCGAGCGGCTCGAACGCAAGGGTGGCCGCGAGTTGGTCGCCCGCTGTCCGAGCAAGAAGGACGCCCAGGAGGCGGCGGACTGGCTGGTCGACCGGTTCTCCCGGCTGGTGCCCGGACTGCCGGTGACCGCAAGCGTCGAGGCGGGCGGCGGACAGTACCTCGTCGCCCTGGCCACCGGCCGCCGCTGACCGGCTGCCTGGTCGGCGGGCCGCCGCCGACCAGGGCAGCCCGGACCCGAGCCACCACCAGCGCTGCTCGCCACCCACGACACCCCGCCGCTCACAGTGCGTCGACGGCAGCAAGCCGCTCGCGCGTTTTCAGCGGCAGTTGAGTGCGCGACCGAACGCGCGGATCGCGGCAGAAGCGGGCACCTGATCCCCTCGGACACCGGCACCCGAAGACAGCCGGGCGGCGTCAGGTGATGGCCAACAGGACGGCCTGCCCGTTCACGGCTGCGGCGTGGTAGAACCGGCGCAGTTCGGTGAAGTGCGACATAAGGTAGTCGAACTCGTCGGTGCCGTTGGTCCAGATATCCGGGTAAATGTCGGCGGCTGTCATGGCGTCCGGGTCGAAGCGGGTGCGCAGCGTCTCCACATCCAGCGCGTCGAGCGCGGTGGCGATGGCGCGGCCGGTGTCCGGGTCGAGCAGCCGGGCCGGGCCGTAGCCACCATCCTGACCGATCTCGTCGCCGCCGAGGATCGCCGCGCCGGCACCCTCGCCGATCTGCCAGGCAGTGCCGGTGAGCAGGTAATGGATGCCGTGCCACGACTTGTCCAGGTCCAGCTCGGGCTCGGGCATCTCGGCCTCATCGTCGTCGCGGTCGCCGTAAAGCAGCGTGTCGACCGCCGTCGGGTCGGCGAGCACCCCTGCCAACTCCTCGGCCGACAACCGGCGCCCGATCAACACCATGCCCACGAAGCGGCCCCTCCTCGATCGGCGGCGTGCTGTCACGCCGGCCGACGGTTCTCTCAAGCGGGGCCGTACCGCAACCTCTATCTGCCCTTGAGGATCAGCAGGTCCCCACGGGCGACCTCACCGATAGCCAACACGACCACCAGCGTGACCGCTTCGGCTGAGCCCGGCCTGCATGTCGGCGGCATTAGAAGAGTGCTTCACGAGCGGGTAGCCGATACCGTTCCGGCCCATGAATGACCACTGGCGCGAGCCGGATCGTCACGCGCCGTTGAGCGGTGCGCAGGCTGCTGACGTCGTTCGGAGACGAATCGACCACGGAATGCTCGAAACGTGGTTCGAGCACGACCGAGGTCGACTGCTCGCTGTCGTTAGCAACGGCACCCGCGCCTTGATCATGCTGCTGGAGGAACCGGGCGACCCCGGTGAGCACGCCATCGACCCGACCGGGACCGGTCAACAGGACGGGTTCGTCCTCGGCGAGCGGACTACGGACGATGATTCCAGGTCAGCGACGTGGACGGATGCCGCCGGACGAAGCGCGCAGAACTTGTAAGCGAGATGTCCAACGGCAGCTGAGTTCAGCAACGCCAGCGACCGAACCGACCCCGACAGACCTCGATGAGGCTTGCTGACGCCCTACCAGCCTGCGCCGACTTCTTCGCCGGGAGTTACGGATCAGAAGGTCGACGGAACGGAAGTGGGCGGGGGTGACGACCTGAAGTAAGGAGCGGCCGTCACGGGGGAAACGGCCCACTCCGTCGCGAGAGCTTATCGAGCTGCCTGCGGCCGCAGGGCGCACAAGCGGGCGCGCTGACGCCGGCAGTTCAGCGATGTTCCGCGCGGGGACTTGGGGCGGTACCGTCAGGCTGGCGCCTGATCGATTGCCAGCCGGGCGAACAGGTGCAGCGGCAGCCGACCGGTGCGGACCGGGATGCGGCGTACGGCAGCGGCCGGGAATTCTCGCCGCGCCGCGTGTTCTGCGCGGTGCAGCATGAGCCGGGCGTCGTAGATCCACGCGCGGCCGGCGGGTCGCAGTACGCGGTGTATTTCGCGGACGACGGCCGGTACGTCTGACCAGTGGTGCTGGCTCATTGAGGACACGATCAGGTCGAACGAGCTGTCCGGGAACGGCATGTCGCTGGCGTTGGCGGCGATGAACGTGACGCGGTTGTCGCAGCCGGCGGCTCGCGCTGCCGCGGTTGCGTGCCCGATCATCTGTGCGGACAGGTCGATGCCGTCGATGGTGACCTGGGGTGCGGCTGTGGCCAGTTCGATCGGTATGGTGCCCGGTCCGGTGCCCACGTCGAGGATCCGGCTGCCCGGGGGCAGGTTCGCGGCAACGATGTCGGCGAGGAGCCGGGTGTGGACGCCGCGGAATGGGCGGCGGGTCAGGCGCTGGTAACGGGCTGGGCGGGTGGTGAGGCCGAGCATGTGCTCACGGGCATGCCGCATCGGGAGTCTCCTTGGTGGGTCAGGCCGGCACGGCCGGAGTGTGTGGGGCTCGCACGGGTGCGGTGCGCAGACGGATCAGTGACGTGATGTGCAGTGCCACCGCGAGTGGTACCGCCGTGGTGGGGATGAGAGCCAGTGGCAGCAAGGCGATGTCGGCGGTCGACGGGGAGATGTCCAGCAGCCGGTTGGGGCCGAGGCCGGCGAGGAATCCGATGCTTACCGCGACGATAAGGTCGAGGATGCCCAGGATGTTGAACCAGGTCGCGCCGGTGCGGTCGCCGCTGGCGAGTCGACGGGCGGTGAATGGGGCGGCGATACCGATGGCGATGTCGCCGAGGCCGGCGGGCACGGCGAACGCGGCCGGCAGCTTGCCGAGTGCCATGGCGATGATGAATGCGACGCCGACCACGCGGAAGGTCTGCGGGAGGGTGAGCCGGGCGAGCGATCCAGGCGAGCGCAGCGCCTGGCCCACGGCGGGGATCGCGGTGCCGATGAGCGCGGCGGCGAGCGCACCACCTGCGGCGACGCCGATCCATGGGCGGTTCTGGGACGCGGACTGGTGGTATGCGCCATCGTCGGCGAGTATCGCGCTGACGATGATCCACGCCGCCCAGACCGCGGCGAAGCCAGCGGCAACGGTGCCGGCGACACGGCGGTTCCCGACCCCGGGGATGGTCGAACGGAACAGCCCCATGGCGGTGGTGACTGGAATGCCGATGACTCCGATGAGCACCAGCGCCCACATGTAGAGCGGTAGATCAGCCACGACAGCCTCCCAAACAAGGAGTTCGCTTCCGTACACTGTGTTCGATTATCTGGGTGGGACGGCATCGGCCGTCAACAAGCAAAGCGGCGCCCGTGTGCGGTACCGAACAGAACCGCGAAACCGTCCGGGAACGGGAGGAGGAACCATGACGGAGGTCGGAGACCGCCGTGTGCGGCGCACCCGCAGGAACCTCGCCGAGGCCCTGACCGACCTGATCCTCGAACGGGGCTACGACGCGATCACCGTGCAGGACATCCTGGACCGTGCGGACATCGGCCGTTCAACGTTCTACGCACATTTCCGGGACAAGGAAGCCCTGCTGCTGTCGTGCTTCGACGACCTGCGCGACGATTTGCGGCGGGACCTCGACGCGATGACGCCTGGCGTCGAGCTGCACGATTCGGGCCAGCCCTCAATCGTGGTGTTCGCGCACGCCTACCGGCACCGCCGGGTCTACCGGGCATTGTGCGGACGACATGGCGGCAACATCGTCTACGGGCACCTGCACACGCTTCTCGCCGCCGCGCTGCGCACGCACCTCGCCCCGCATCTGGCCGCCAGCGGTTCACCGATCCCGGCCGAGGCAATGGCCGAGTTTTACACCTCCGGACTGCTGGGCATCCTCACCTGGTGGGTCAACCAAGGCTTCCCGCACGGGCCAGCTCACGTGGCGCAGATGTACGGCGCGATGGCCAACCCCGGAATCGTGGCCGCCATCGGACACCTACCACATTCGGACACCCCGCCGACAACACCATCGCACCGCGACACTGACCTTCCCACCGAGTGAACTGGCAATCGGGCGGTGCCGACGAGAGCTGTCCACGTGCGGCACCGGCGGCCAAGGCCTGCTGGGAAGCGCCCGGTCGACCGGCTCGGCAGAACCGTCTTCCCCCACGGCGCCCCGACTGCTCGTCGATGGCCGGCATCCGTGGGACCGCCCGGCGACACCGTTCCGCTGCGAAGCGGGGCAACCACGCGGTCGTGAGGCGAGACATCGGGGCTACGTGCTCGTGCGGCGTTGGTCACCTGGTCAAAGAGTCCGCCGCCGTCGTACCACACCGCTAGTTGGCCGGTTTGATCTGCGCGACCGTGTTGCCGTTGAACTCGGTGACCCATAGCTGGCCGTCCACCGCCGCGATCTGGCGCGGGCCTTTGATGTCGGTCACCCGGCCGGTCATCTCGCCGCTCTGTGGGTCGATCCGGACGAGCTGGTTGTCGTCGACACTGCCGACCCAGACCGAGCCGGTGGTGACGGCGATGCCGAAGAGGTGGCGGCCGAGGTTGGTGAACCGCTTCTGCACCGCCCCGCTGGCCGGGTCGAACCGGGTCAGCCCCTCCCGGTCGGTGACCCAGCCGGAGCCGAAGCCGAACGCGACCTCGGCTGGGTTAGGGCCCGCCGGGATCTTGGCGGTTACCCGACCGCTCGCCGGGTCGATCCGCCACAGCTGGTTACTGGACCCTTCCAGGTCGGCGACCCAGACCGCTCCGCCGTAGGCGACCGGGAACCCACCCTGGAGGCCGTCCACGGCGATCGTCCGGACTACCTTCCTGGTGCCTGGGTTGATCACGCTGATTGTCGAGTCGTAATGGTTGACCACCCACAGCTGTCCGGCCACCTCGGCGAAGCCGTTCGGGCCGGAGCCGACCGGGATGGTGGCGTCGGGCCGACCGGTGACCGGGTCGATCCGCAGGACGGCCGACGCCCCGTACGCGGCCGCCCAGACGCCGGTGCTGTCGGCATGTACGGACAGCGGGATCGGCATCCCGGACAGCTGCACCGTCCGGGCCAGCGTGCCAGTACGGGTGTCGATCTGAGCGACGGCGGCGCTGCCGTAGCTGCCGACCCAGAGACTGGTCGGAGTCGCGGACAGGCCATCCGGTTGGTGCATCACCGGTACGCGCCGGACGACCTCGCCGGCCGCGGGCAGCTCGGCACCGCCGGTGGAGGGGTGCGCCGACCTCGCCGGCGGTGCCGTGGTCGGCTTCGACGCGCAACCCGTGACAGCGAGCAGGACGGACAGACTGACGGCCACGACACGACGCATGCCCTCATGCCTACAGGGTGCGGCTCTCCCGGTACATCGGATTACCGGACTTATGTCCAATTGAGACCTCGGAGCCGACGCCCGAGGCTGACGGCCGGATCACGGTGACGCGCATACGACCGGGCCCGCGTGCTGGTGCGCATCGCGGCCCGGGCGTGGTCACTCGCTGCCTCGGCACGAGCCGGCTGACTCCTCCGCCTGGTCGGGATGCGGCGCTGTCCAGGCGCCCCCTGGACATCGCCGCACCCAGGCTCACGACAGGAACGGCGTGCCGTCCAACAGGGGGAGGACACCCCGGCCCGGTAGGCGCGCCGGTCGACCAGCCCCACAGGCGCCACATCGCCTCGTAACGGCTCGACGCGGGAAGCGAGCGGTCAAGTAGTTGGTCGATGCAGCGGACGGGATCGGCAGCATCGGGCCTGGCGGTCATCGTGGCCAGCAACCACTTGGTACCGGGGTGCGGCTCGCCTGCCGACAGTAGCCAGAATCGCCCCGCCCAGATCGCGTCCGACCCGCCGTGGGGCGAGAAGGTAATTTCCCAGGAAAAGTTGGTGATTACATGGCCGCCGGTATGCCCTGGTTCCTCACTCTCTTCGGCCGGAACGTGGCGAGGGTCGCCGCACGCAGCATCGGACGGAAGGCGCTGCCGCCGGTTGCGTCGATTCCTATAGCGAGACCGAACTGGGGCACGTGCGGGACAGGTGGAGCGACATGCGCAGTTTTCCTTGGTCGCGGCTATTCAAACGTGCCGTTTCCAGAGAAGTGATGCGGCGTAGCGGCATGGTGGCCGCGAGCGCGACCGTAAGCGCGGTGGTGAGTCCGGCGCCGAGGGTCCACCAGTAGCCGGATCCTGGCGGTTCCCACGGCATGTGGTTGACGCGGAGCACGTCGGCCGCGGCGGCGAGGCCGAGCAGGACACTCGTGGCGGCGATGCCGATGAGTGGTGCGGCGGTCTCGACGATCAGGACCCAGGACAGGTCGCGGGAGCGCATCCCGGCGAGTCGCAGCAGCGCGAACGGTCGTTTACGTTCGACCAGGCCGCCGGTGACGGACACTGCCAGGCTGAACCCGGCGATCACCAGGGTGATGAGCAGGACGCTGTTGCCAATGCGGTTCATCAGGTCCACCTGATGGTCGTTCTGTCCTTTGAGTTCGCCGACCGTCCACGGCAGTTTCGGTGCGTCGTCGGTGGTCGCGGACTCGATGGTCGTCCGTACCCATTCGATGGCGGCGGCGCTGGCGTCTGTGGTCACGAGCAGCCCGCGCATTGGCAGCGAATCCGGACTGGCGCTGGTGTCGATGCGGACGTCGCCGACGTCTCCGCCGGCGAGGCCGCGGGCGTCGACCGACACGGTGGCGGCCGGGTCCGGGCAGTCGGCCAGGGCGGCGGCGCGGAGGTTGGCGCAGCGGGTGACGACGCGGACCGGGTCGTTGTGGCTCGCCGGCAGCGAGCCGGCGTTGGTGCGCAGGTCGACGACGGCGGTGACACCGGGAATCGTGTGCAACTGTGCGACGAGGGCGTTGGTCCGGTCGGCGGACAGCGGCTCGGCGTTGTGGTCGGCGAAGTTCGTGCCGACCGTGCCGGGCAGAAGCACGATCCGGCCCGGGTCCGGCAAGCGGGCGAGAGTCGACGCCGACAGCGCGCTGATCACGGTTACCAGGAAGACTGTCAGAACGAGGCCGCTGATCGATCGGAAACTCGCGGACGGGTCCGCGGTCAGGCGATGCCCGGCGAGCGTCGTCGCGGCTCGGCGGCTGGTCCATATGAGCACCTTGCCGACTCCTGTGGTCAGCCACGGCCCGATGATGACGATACCCAGGATGAGTAGTGCCATGACGGCGGCGAGTTCCTAACAGAAGTGATCTATGCCTCTTCCGTCCTTTGCGGACGGTGATCTACGATGTCTGGCCGTGAGGCGTGGTGAGCAGCCGCCGTGGATCGTGCCGGACGGGTTGTGGCAGCGCCTTGAGCCGTTGCTGCCCAAGCCTGTGCTCCGCGATCCCCGGCGTCCGGGACGGAAACGGATCCCGGATCGGCGGGTGTTGTCCGGGATCCTGTTCGTGCTGCACACCGGCATCCAGTGGGAGTTCCTGCCCCAGGAGCTCGGGTTCGGGTCCGGGATGACCTGCTGGCGGCGGCTCGAGGAGTGGAACCGGGCCCGGGTATGGCAGCAGCTGCACGAACTGCTGCTTGCCGAGCTGCAGGCCGCGGGAAAGCTGGACTGGTCCCGGGCGGTCATCGACTCCTCCCACGTCCGTGCCGCCAGACGCGGCCCAAAAGCGGACCGAGCCCGGTCGACCGCGCCCGAGCGGGCTCGAAGCACCACATCCTGACCGAGGGCGCCGGCATCCCCCTGTGCGCGTCGCTGACCGGCGGCAACCGCAACGACGTCACCCAACTGCTGCCGCTGATCGACAAGGTCCCACCGGTCCGTGGCCGGCGAGGCCGGCCCCGCCGGCGCCCCGACGAACTGTTCGCCGACCGGGCCTACGACCACGACAAGTACCGCAAAGCGGTACGGGCCAAGGGCATCCGCCCGCGGATCGCCCGCCGCGGCACACCACACGGCTCCGGGCTGGGCGTCCACCGGTGGGTGATCGAGCGAACAATCGCCTGGTACCACGGCATGAAACGGCTCCGCATCCGGTGGGAACGCCGCGACGACATCCACGAAGCCTTCCTCAGCCTCGCGACCTGCATCATCACGTACCGACACGTCGTACGACTTTGTTAGGACCTCTTATCGGCGCCACGCCGGCCACTCGGCGTTGGTCACCGCCCGGAGGATCCACTCGACCGGGCCGTACCGGTGAGTCCTCATCCAGAGAGCGCTCAGTACCAGCTGCGCGGCGAAGATGCCAAGTGCGATGGCCAGTACGCCGGCCGGCGGTACCTGGCCGATCAGCCCGAGACCGAGCCCGGTGAAGATCAGAGCACAGATCAGGGACTGGCTCAGGTAGTTGGTCAACGCCATCCGGCCGGCCGGTGCGAGCGCGGCCGATATGTGACGCCCCGTCGGTGTGTGGAACAGCCGTAGCATCGTGGCGGCGTACGCGGCCGCCAGGGCCGTCCCGGTGAGGGTGGCTAAGGCAAGGCCCTCGTCCGTGGTGCGGCCGCCCAGGGCTACGACGGCAAACGCGCCGGCGAGACCAACCGGGTATCCAACGCGCTGGATCAGGCGCAGACCGCGAGTGTGTGCCGACACGTCGACCAGCATCCGGCGGCGGCTGGCGGCGAGCCCCAGAAGGAACATGGCCAGGGCGACCGGTCCTTGCAGCATCGCCGTCCCGATGATCATATGCGGAATCGAACGGACGTTCTGGGCGATGACGGAGGCCGGTCCGTCGGCCAGCGCAGCTGTAACGCTTTCCCCGGCCCTGAGGGCGGCCGACTGGTCGAGCGACGGCACCGCCGCCAGGGCCATCGAGCCGAAGAAGAGTACGACGACCCCCACGAGCAGGCCGGTCAGGATCACCGCCGTGCGCGGCCGGATCCGGTGTACGGCGAGCAAAACCAGCCCGAGTACGGCGTAGGTGGTGAGGATGTCGCCGTGGAAGAGCAGCACGGCGTGCAGTCCGCCAAGCACGAACAGGCCGGCCATCCGACGCAGGAATCGCGACCGGAAGGCGGTGTCCCGGCGCCGCGCCGAGTCGAGTTGGAGCGTGAAGCTGTAGCCGAACAGAAATGAGAAGAGCAGATAGAACTTCATCTCGAACAGCAGCGCCACACTGTCGCGGATCCCATGGTCAAGCCAGGAGGGGTACGCCGGGTCAGGGAAGCGGTGGAACGCGTAGCCCGAGGCGAAGTACCAGATGTTGACCAGCAGGATGCCGAACAACGCGAATCCCCGCAGCGCGTCCACGTCCAGGATCCGATCGAACGCATCACTGCTCGGTGGCGTCCGAGCCATAGGCCTCTTTACCCCGGGGACAGCGGTGTTCACCACGGCCCGAGCGGGATCCACGGGCCGCCGCCTGCCGCCTCACAACGGCCGGTCCCTGTCACCCCGGTCTTTCTTCCCGTCCCGGGATGTCGACATAACGGGGCATCAACAAGGGTTCAAGATCGTTCACCCGTCCAGCCGGCGCTGTTGCATTAGGGCATCGGGTGCTCTCGGCGCCGGAGATTTTCCGTTACGACGTTCCAGACGGCGGCAGGCCAGCCAACCGGCCACCGGAGAGCTCAAGCAGTGGGACCCTTTTGTCACGATTCTAGAGATCAAGGCTGTGCGCCAAGTTCGATCTTGCAGGAAGACTTGCGGCAAGTGATCATGATGAGCCCTTAATGCAACAGCGCCACAGGGACCGGCTGCTTGCGGTGTGGTGGCAGAGAACGCGAACTGTCGTCGCGAGCCGAAAACGCTTCGCCGGTGGCGCCCTCGTCATACGCCGCAGCGGAGCGTCGGAGGTAGGCGACCTGCCGCCACGACGCCGAAGAAGAACGGCCAGAACGCCCACGCGGCGCGGGTGGCAGATTCAGGGATACGAGCGGCAGCCGCGGAACACGTGTTCGGCGGCTGCCGCCCGTATCAGTGCAGGTGCGGCGGTATGCAGGGCCGGACCGACCCGCTGCCCGTGCCGACCGCCGCAACCGCCGCGAGCCGCTCACTCCAGCATCCCCCGCCCGAGCCGCACTCCCACCAGCGAAGCCCTCGCGTACGCCCCGCCTCGGTTCCGCGGCCGGCTTCTGCCATGACTGCCCGCCAGAGGCCGCCTCGACCCAGGCGCTGGGCTACACGCGCGGTGGAACTCGACAACGAGGGCACCGCCGTGGCACAGGACTGGAGTGCGATCGTCACGCTGTCCGAGGGGGAGCAGGTTCGCCAGCGCCAGCGGGGCCGAGTGGCGGCAGGACGGGCAGGCGGTCACCTTCACCGGGCCACCCGTACCGGCCGGACAATCGCAGACCTTAGGCGACGTCCACGCCCCGCTCGCCCAGGCGCCCGAGGAGTGCACGGTGGGCGACAACCCGTGCGATGGACTGTGAAACGCTTCGTGGCCTCGCCGAGGAGGCACCGGAAACGTCAGGAATCAGCCCTCGCCCGCCACAGTGCCAGCGCCAGCCAGGCCGAGCCAACCGCGACGAGCAGGCCATGTGCGACCCGGACGGCTGCGGGCGTGTAGAACTGCGGAAGGAAGAGGGTGAAGCCGAGTGCGAAGAGGATGCCGCTGGGGCGTGGCAGCACCCCCGAGCGCCAGACCGCGACGGCGGTCAGGACGGCCGACACCCCGAGCGCGATCAGGCCGAGCCCGAACGTCGTGATCGCGACCGGGTTGTATCGGACCGTGTCGACCAGGTCGAGCAGGTCGAGAGGCTGGCCCGCGGCGTACTTGCTGGCGATGGCGTGCCGGCCGAAGTCCTCGGCGCCGTAGTAGGGCAGGACGAGTCCCACGCCGATCCAACCGGTCACGACGGCGGCGAAGGCGAGCGGCTCGGCTCGGGTGTGCCTGACCGCGTCGCGTACGGCGAGCAGACCCAGCGTCACCAGGATGAAGCCGATCATGGCGAACAGGTGCGAGGCGACCCACCAGTTGGAACTCATCGCCCGGGTCGCGCCGTCGACCGTGGATTCGTCGTGCCACGGTCGGGTCGCCGGGTAGAGGGCGAACAGGACGCCGGCGACAGCGAGGGCGAGGGCGCCGAGCCGGGTGCGGGCGGGGGAGGTGGGCATCGTGTCCTCCAGCGTCAAGATCAGGTGTGGGGCAGGCTCGCGATGAACATCTGGATCAGTTGCTCGTGGGTGGTGTCCAGGTCCTCGGGCAGGCCGAAGCCGCCGGCCGCCTCGATCGAGGCGAAGCCGTGAACGATCGCCCGCAGGCAGCGGGTGGCGTGGATGGCGGCCTCGCCTTCGAGTCCGTAGCCACGCAGCACCGCGAGGAAGACCTCAAGCAGCCGTGCGCCGGCGCTCGCCAGGGCAGGGTCGTGCAGTGGATCCGGCGGCATCGCGGCGTGGCGGGCCGGATGTTCGACCGCATAGCGACGGTAGGTACGCATCAGGGTGGCGACGGCGTCGTCGCCGCTGCGGCCGACCAACGCGGTGGTGAAGCGTTCGGTCAGTTCTTCCATGATCCGTACGGCCATCAGTGTCCGCAGCTGAGCGAGGCCGCCGACGTGCTTGTACAGCGAGGGTGCGGCGACTCCGGTGCGTTCGGCGACCGCGGCCAAGGTCAGGGCATCCAGGCCCCGATCATCGATGAGGTCGAGCGCCGCGTCGACGACGGCCGCGGTGGACAGCCCGGCCCTAGGCATGAACGCGCTTTCGGCCGCCGGAGCGGGTCTGGGAGAGGGCGTGGCTAATCTCCATAGCCATAAGGCTACGCCGAATAGCCGAGGCCGTCAACGTTGGATCAAGGGTGGTGTTGAGACGGACCGTTCCGCTGCTGGCCCGTACGAAAGAGCGACGTTCGCCGCGACGTTCGCCGTCGGCATCCTTGAGATCACGGCAAGGTGGGAGAGCCCGAGCCGACCGCGAAGGAAATCTCGTTCAAGGCCGAGCGCGGCAGGAAGCAGTGACGCCAGACCGGCCTGATACCGATGTCGCACGTGGATCAACTGTCGCAGGTCGTCACGGACGGCGTCAGCGTCCCACACCGTCCGGTACAACAGCGGCTGCATCGCATCCGGCCGGGCGTGCCCGGCCCGCTCGGCCAACTGCCAACGTCTTCACTTCAAGATCGGTCAACAGCCCGGTCACGAACTCAGCCGCCGCACGACGCGGCTCCACCCGCTCGAACCGGCCCGCGAAGCCGTTGAAGTCCTGGTCGGAGTGGCCGACAACCGTGGGCAGCCGCGCAGGTTGGCGATCCACTGAAACCTTGGAGTCAGGAGTTGCGCGGGGCTACCAGGCCTGATTCATAGGCGAGGACCACGAGTTGGGCGCGGTCGCGGGCGTGGAGCTTGGTCATGGCTCGGTTGATGTGGGTCTTCGCGGTCATCGGGCTGATCACCATGCAGTCGGCGATCTGGTCGTTGGACAGGCCCTGCGCGACCAGGGCGACCGCCTCGCGTTCGCGGTTGGTCAGCTCTTCCAGCCCCGTGTCGGTGCCGGTGTTGAGTGGCTGGGTGACGTACCGGTTGATCAGCTTGCGGGTGATCGATGGTGCGAGCAGGGCGTCGCCGCGCGCGGCGACCCGTACGGCGTGCAGGAAGTCTTCCGGCTCGATGTCCTTGACGAGGAATCCGGCCGCGCCGGCGCGCAGCGCGTCGAAGACGTACTGGTCCAAGCCGTAGTTGGTCAGGATGACGACGTGCACCCGGGCCAGGGTCGGGTCTGCGGCGATGCGCCGGGTTGCCTCGATGCCGTCGACGACCGGCATCTGAATGTCGATGAGCGCGACGTCGGGCAGGTGTTCCTTGGCCAGCGCCAGGCCCTCGCTGCCGTCGGCGGCCTCGGCCACCACCTCAATGTCGTCCTCGACGTCAAGGAGCGCGCGGAATCCGCTGCGAAGGAGCGGCTGGTCGTCGACCAGCAGGACACGGATCATGACATTTGATCCACGGGAAGTTCGACTTGGACGGTGAAGCCGCCCTCGCGACGCGGTGCCGCCCGCAGGTGACCTCCGAGGGCGGTGACTCGTTCGCGCATCCCGAGCAGCCCGACGCCGGGCACCGGCGCGGTGTCCGACGTAGCCTTGCCGTCGTCATCGACCCGTATGACCAGAGCGTCGGGACGGTAGTCGATCCGGACCCACGCGGTAGCGGCGGCGGCGTGACGGGCGATGTTGGTCAGCGACTCCTGAACGATCCGGTAAGCGGTCCGGTCCACCGCGGCCGGCACGTCGTTTCGGTGTCCCTCGATCGTCAGCTTCGCGTCCAGGCCGGTCGTCCGGGCCCGTTGCACCAGTTCCGGGACTTGGTCGAGTCCACGCGGTGGGTTCTTGTCGTCGTCGCGCAGCGCCTCCAGGGTCGCTCGCAGTTCCCGGGCCGCCTCACGACCGGCCTCCCGAATCGCCAGCAGGGCCTCCGGCACCTGTTCACCCCGCTTGCGGGCCAGGTGGACGGCGACTTCGGCCTGCACCTTGATGACGGAGATCTGGTGGGTGAGCGAATCATGCAGCTCCCGCGCGATGTGCAGGCGCTCCTCGTTGGCGCGGCGCCGCGCGGTCTCCTCGCGGGTGCGCTCGGCCTCGTCCGCCCGGCGCTCGGCCTGTCGCAGCGCTTCACCCGCCGCGCCGGCGGCGATCAGCCAGGCCAGCTCGAGGGCACCTCGGGCCTGCGCGAACGCCTCGCCCGTGTCGTGCAGGCCCGAGGCCATTGCCGCGAGGGGGAGACCGGCCAGCATGATCACGCTCGCCGCCACCGTGATATTGCGGTGTCCCGCCCGCACGGCGGCGTACACCGCGAACAGGTATGCGACGGCAGGCACGTCGAAACCGGCCGCCTGGTAACCCACCGCGCACAGCCCGGTGACGGCCAGGACGGGAACCGGAGCGCGGCGGCGCGCGGCCAGCGCTAGGCCACCGGCCGTCAGTAGCGCGTAGCCGAGCAGGTCGAGGTTGGTGGCGGAGTGCTGCCCGGATAGCCCGGTGACCAGCAGGATCGCCGCCACGCCGGCGGCGATCGCCCAGTCTCTGACACCCATCCGTCCCCTGCTCATGCGCGCACCCTAACTGGATGCCTGCCCGGGCGACTCCTGCGCGCGGATGATCGGCCGGGTACCGCACACGCGGTACCTTCCCGGCTTCTGCGGCATCCGCGGCAGCCGGATGCGCCGCTTGCGGCAGCGTGAAGTGCCCGCGTCAGCAGGACGACAGGTGGTGGGTCCGGCGGACAGGATCAGACGACGTCCAGTCGTATGAGGAGAAGGAGCAACTCATGTCCGTCCGTCACCTGTTTGCCGCCGCCGCAGCCGCCCTGCTCGGGGGGTTCGGGCTTGCCAAACCAGCGGCCGCGCACGTCTCGGCCCAGTCGGCCGCCGTCGATGCTTACACCCTGACCACCGGGCGACTCGTGGGCACCGTCGCCGCACTGGTGGCGCTGGCCGGCGTGGTCGTCGGTGGGCTGGCTCTGGCCCGCTCCGCCGGTCGTATCGGAGAGGGCAACGGGAGAAGGGGGGCCACAGTGGCCCTGGTGGCGGGGCTGACCGGCATGGTCATCGGCGGGCTGGTGGTGGCCGCCGCCGAGGGTGGTCCCGGCACCGGCTACGGAATAGTCGGTGGCTTCGTGGCCCTGGTGATTGGGCTGATCGCCGCGGTCCTCGGCTGGCTCGCTCTGGCCCGCTCCCGCCGCACCGTCTGACCGGCTGACCGCAGCGAATACGAGCGCCGCGTTCGGGTCTGCCAGAAGACCGCCGCACCAAGTTCCAGCGCGCCGTACGCGCCCGTCCCAGCCTCATGACAACCGGCAGGAACGCCGGCGGATCGTTCACGGCGGGCTGCGGTCAGGTGGTTGGTGTGGCGGGGGAATTGTGGGCGGGTTGGAACAGCTCGATCAGGTTGCCGGCGGGGTCGGCGAGCAGGATCTGGCGCCCGCCGGGCCCGGAGACCGGCTCGCTGCGGAACGAGAGTCCCGCGCCACGGAGTCGGTCGATCTCGGCGTCCAGGTCCTCAATGGTGAGGTGGATGCGGTTACGGCCCGGACTTGTGGCGTCGTTAGGGGTAGCGCGGGCTCCGGAACTGGCTGGTCCGGACAGCAGCAGCCGCAGCGGGCCGCGTACCACGTCGGCGAAGGCGGGCGCGGCGCTGGTGTTCAGGGTGAAGCCGAGATGGGTGGTGTAGAAGTCGACGGCCGTCTGGACGTCATCAACGAGGTAACGGACACTGGCGTACTGGTCGAATGTGGTCACGACTGAATCTCCTTCCAGAGCGGGTGGCGGTGAGGACGGGCAGCAGGTGCCTGATGCGGGAGTCGATGTCGTTCGCGGTGTGCTGGAAGGCGGGGTAGCTGGTCTGGTCGGTGTCGCCGGCCGTGGCGGGGTCGGGGATGCTCCAGTGCACCCGCCGGGGATGGTCCGGAAAGTCAGGGCAGGCCTCGCGGGCCTTGTCGCACAGGCTGACCACGTAGTCGAACCGGCGGCCGGTCAACGTGTCCAAGTGCCGTGGGCGCCGATCGGTGATGTCGATGCCGAACTCGTCGTGCAGCACCCGTACGGCGTTGAGGTGAAGGCGGGGCTTGGGCCGGCTGCCGGCGCTGGCCACCTCGACCTGGCCGCCGGTGCAGTGGCGTAGCAGGGCCTCGGCGATCGGTGAGCGGGCGCTGTTGCCGGTGCACACGAACAGCACGCCGACGCGAGGCGAGCGCCGCGGGTCCACCGGGGGTATGTGGGGTAAAGAATCCCGGCGCAGCGCCGGGTGCAGCGTGGCGCCGGTATCGGCCAGGGCATCTGCGCAGCGATCCAGGGCCAGGTGGTAGTAGCTGTCGCGGCCGTCGAAGCTGCTGCGCGTGGCGGTGACCAGCCCGCCGTCACGCAGCAGCCGCAGATGGTAGGAGACCAGGTTCTGCGGCTCACCCACCAGCGTCACCAGTTCCCGGACCCGGTAGTCGCTCTCGGCGAGTTCGGTCAGCAGCCGCCACCGCAGCGGATGGGCGGCCAAGCGCACGAACTGCGGGGGAGCTTGACTCGACAACACCACAATCAGCAGATTACATCAAATGGGCTTGATGGAGTAGCAGGCCGACTTGGACGGGGTCGGCAGGCTGCCCGGAACTTACAAATAAGGGGGTCGGAGCCCGCTGCGAACAGCTGCCCGGCCGAGATGCAGAGCGACAACCCCGCCTGGGCCGTCTCTGGGCCATTTGGGCCGTCACCGGGCCGTCAAGTGCCGACCAATGACGACCAACGAAGACCGGCAGCAACCGATGAAACACCAGGTCAGCCGCTAGGTAGGTGCGGCTGACCTGGTGGGCGACGGACGAGTCGACCTGTACGCCGGAAGCTGTGTAGCCTGCCCGGCATGCAGTTCGCGGCCGGAGTGTCGTGATCGCCAAGGTCGACATCGGCCAGGTGGCGAAGCGTGGACCGGCGCGAGACAGGGTCGACGATCAGACTGTCGCCCAGGTGGTGGAGCATGCTCGCGCGGTGGGCCAACTCAAGCCGGACCCGCGCCACGACTTTGCCGGGGCCCTGCCCGCGAGCCCCGCGAAACCTCGAAGAGCCCGGATGAGGTCTTCAGCAAGATCTCAGGATTGGCGGTCCATGCTCTCCTGAGTGTCCTTGACGAAGGGGAGAATTGTGTCCGTTGCCACTGACCGGCTGGTAAGTACGCGCGGGTGGTTGACGAAAGTCCCGGCGATTACCATGACGTTCTGGGTCATTAAAGTGTTGTCGACGACGATCGGAGAGACGTTCGCGGATTATCTGACCGTGAACGTCGGCCTCGGCCCTGCCGTCACCGATGCGGTAATGATCGCGGTGCTCGTCGTCGCGCTTGTCATCCAATTCCGGACCCGCGCATACACGCCGTGGATCTATTGGTTGTGTGTGGTATTGGTGAGCATCGTCGGCACGCAGTTGACCGACTTCTTCACCGACACGCTGGGCGTAAGCCTGTACATCAGCACCGCCGTTTTCGCGGTCGTCCTCGCGGTCGTGTTCGCCGTCTGGTATCGCCAGGAACGCACCCTCGCGATCGCCTCCATCGACACTCCGCGCCGCGAGGCGTTCTATTGGGGCGCGATCCTCACCACCTTCGCGCTCGGCACCGCCGCTGGCGACCTTGCAACCGAGGCGCTCAGCCTGGGCTTCCGCAACGGGGTGCTGATTTTCGGCGGCCTGATTCTCGCGACGTGGGTCTCCTACCATCTGGGCGCTGGACAGGTGCTGACGTTCTGGATCGCCTACGTGCTCACCCGCCCGCTCGGCGCCTCGCTTGGTGACCTGCTGACGCAGGACAAGGATTTCGGCGGCCTGGGGCTGGGCGCGAGCGTGACCAGTCTGCTGTTCTTCGCCACGATCTTGGTCCTCGTCATCCGCGAGCAAGTTCTGGTCAGCCGCCATGGTGTGGCCGTCAAGGGCGCGGGGCCGCTCGGGGGCCACCGGCAGGACTACATCTGGGCCGCTGCGGCCGTCGTAGCTGTCGCGCTGGCCGGGTGGGCGCTGCGGCCGGCCGGGGACACGACGCAGACCGCCGAGCCGGCGGTCATTACGAACGCACAGCCCGGCGCCCAGGCCGGTGCCCCCGCAGCTCCCCCGCGGCAAGCTCATCCGACCTCGAAGCTGGGCAACCTAGGCAAATTCGCGGTCATCGTCACCGACGTCAATGCGAAGGTCGCCAAGAACGACCTGGTGGGCGGGAAGGCCCGGGTGAAGGATCTCGAGGTGGCATGGGACGACGCCGAGGCGGGGCTCAAGCCGCGCGATTCCGCCAAATGGCACCAACTCGACGACCAGATCGATGCGGTCCTGACGGCCCTGCGGGAGTCGAATCCGGTGCAGAGCGACTGCGCCTCGACGGTGGCCACCCTGATGACGACCTTGAACCAGTTCGACGGCGTCAGGTGATTCCCAATCTGGGATCGCCTGTCAAGGTGGCGGCTCGGTTGACCGTGTAGGTCGGCTGGTTGGAGGATCGTTGGTTGGGGAAGGTCGCCTCGTATGTCGGCGCTTCGCGCGCCCGACCTGTCAAGTTCCGTGAGGACTTGTCGAGGGACCTTCCCCGCCTTCGTGCTGTTGGTGGTTTGTAAACGGCCTCGACTCTGGTGGAGTCGCGGAGGCGGACTGGCAGCCCTTGGTGCTGGTGGTCTGAGCGACCTGGTCAAAGACGGTGCGCAGGAGCCGGGCGTCGAGGTCGGCGAGGCGGTACTTGCCGAGGTGGGGGATCAGGACGCGTTCGACGTCGCGGGTGTAGTGCAGGCGGGAGGTCGGGCGGATCCGGGTGTGCCGGACCGGTACGTCCAGCTCCTCGATCAGCCGGCCGGCCCGATCTGGACCGGTGATCCAGTACCACCGCCGGCGGCCCAGGGCGGTCGGAACCAGAGCCGGACGCCGTGCTCCCGATCTGCTCCCAATTTAAGGGGCAACAGCGCGGAAGCCCGTTACCAGTCGAACCGGTGACGGGCTTCCTACCTGGGTATATCTATGGTGGGCGATACTGGATCGAACCAGTGAGCGCTGACCCCGGTCCGAGGACGAAGGCCGCCGACCCCGCGACAGGTCGGCGGCCTTTCGCGTACAGCGCGAGGTAAACGCCGGCGACATTGACGTCTGCCGCGCCGGTGGCGAGCATGGGCGGGAGGGGGCCGCTATGGCGAACATCGACGTGGACCAGCTCAAAAGGGTGCTGTCGGCGGAGAAGACCCGGGCCGACGCCGACGCCGGCCGGCTGCGGGCCGTGAACCGGGCGCTGCGGCGGGTGCGGCCGGGACCGGACTTCGAGGCGCGCCACCGGCGTGCGCAGCCCGAACTGGCCGCGGTGTCTTCGACTGCGGTGCGCACGCTGGGGAAGTGACCTTCGTCCACGCAGCCGTAGACTGCCGGACATTGGCGAACCCCTCGTCGGACCGCCGCCGGATAATTTTTGAGACTGCCGCGTCAAGATCAAGTGACGTTGGAGTACTAGAACTTACAAACTAGAGGTCTACAACCCGCCGGTCGCGGCCACCGTTCGGGGGCTGTGTCAGGACCCGGACGCGAGACCCGTACGGCGGTGCCGTCGAGACCTGTGGAGCCTCTGAACGATCACGATGATCGCCGCGACAAGGCCGGCGAAGAGGACGGCCGCGACAGCGCAGGCGGCTCCCTCGACGACATGATCAAAGGTGGCCAGAGGCGGATGGCCGGCGCGGCTGAGGCTGCCGGTGACCACATCGTCGGCGACGTCCACCGACTCCGCGCCGGGCGAGCTGGATGCGAGCAGCACCTGCGGCGGCCCCGCCGCGGCCAGGACAAGGACGCGGGTCCCGAAGACATTGTCGAGATTCTCGACGCCCGACATGTACAGGCCTGTTTGATCGATCCCGGCGTCGCTATGCGGCTGGAAATCCACGATCTGATATGACGGATCCAGGTCGGCCGCAGTCCCCGCGTCATACGTCGCCACCACTGGGCGGCCGGTATGTGCCCAGCCGAGGATCCGGAGCGCCACCACGCCATCCACGACATAGGCCGTGCCCATGGTCGCACCGGTCGACACATCGATTGTAGTGAGCGTCCATCGCGCGTCG
The DNA here is from genome assembly GCF_033804685.1 of Micromonospora sp. RTP1Z1. Lineage (NCBI taxonomy): Bacteria > Bacillati > Actinomycetota > Actinomycetes > Micromonosporales > Micromonosporaceae > Micromonospora > Micromonospora sp. RTP1Z1. The sequence goes on along the minus strand of NZ_JAPFQV010000006.1, from coordinate 107,212 downwards.
TACGCCCGCCCACAGCCGCACGGCCGCTCAGCGACCACGGCGAGCGCGCTCCCGTCGCGGGTCCACGCGCCCTTGCCCGCGATGCGGGTGCCGGCGGGAACTGCGAACGCGGCGATCGGGGCGCCCGTCGGCGTAACCACGACGATCCGGTTGCCGGACTGGTACGCGAGCTTCGTGCCGTCCGGTGAGAACGCGGCGAGCCAACCGTCGAATTTCGCTGTCATGTCGACGTCAGCGATCGTTGTCTCATGCCCGTCGGAGGTGTCAACAACCGATAGCACCGCGTGCGTCACCGGTGACGTCCATGCACCGCCGAACGTCTCCGGCGCCACGAAGTCCGGCTGCGTGTAGGTCACCGTCGCGAGATACCGGCCGTTCAGTGACCACGCCTCAGGGGCGCGGTAGTCGCCGCCGTCCGGCGGCAACCGCGTCGTCGCGCCGGTGGCGAGGTTTACGATCCCGTTCTCGACCGCGAGCTGCGTCCCGTTCGGGGAGAGGATGGCGTTAATGCCCGCGGTGGAGTTGAACGATTCCGGTAGCGTCCGGTATGCATCGCTGCGCAAGCCGGTGAGGGCAATGTCGAATTCCGATCCGTCCAGACCCCACGCCCCGCTGGTAAACACGACGCTGGCGGCCCCGATCGGCGTATGACGTGCGTCTGGCGTAAAGACGCCCGGCGCACCGAGGTGGCGTGGCAGGGACGGGGACGCGGTCACTGCCGCGTCGGTAGAACCAAATAGGACGAAGCCGCCGATTGTCGCCACGACCAGTAACGCGAGCCCGCCCACCCACCTCATACGCCAGACACGCCACCATCGGTTCCCGACCATGGCGATGTTCTTATCACCTGTCAGCGGGCCATGCGAATGTCCCCTTCCTGGTGGCCACCGAATGCCCCCACCCCGGTGGCTACCTCGGCCAGGTCAATCATCGGTGACCGCAAGCCCGTCTCAGCTCCGCTTCAACGTCTGACGCTCCCGACTGAGTGACCGACCAGGTGACGACGGACGCGCACAACGACGGACGCCCGTGGGCGCTGCACCGTTCGGGCAGGTCAGGCCCCATCTTCCCGCAGCTCATCGAGTAGTGATTGTTCCTTGACCCGGAAGATGTCTGCCCGGCCGCACCGGAGCAGCCAGGAGGCAGCGAACGCGTCGACAACCGATGGCGACGAACGACACGGAACGCCTAGTGTCCTGAGTCGTTAATTCGCCGGCAGTACGTGGCGAGGCTGTTGAGGATGTCGTCGGCGGTTCTGGTCCAGACGAACGGTTTCGGGTCGGTGTTCCACGCGTCGATCCAGGTGCGGACGTCGGTTTCGAGTTCGGCGAGGCTGCGGTGGCTGGATCGGCGGAGTTTCCGGTTGGTCAGTTCGGCGAACCAGCGTTCGACGAGGTTGAGCCAGGACGCCGAGGTCGGGGTGAAGTGCAGGTGGAAGCGGGGATGGGCGGCCAGCCACCGCTGCACCGCTGGGGTCTTGTGGGTGGCGTAGTTGTCCAGGACCAGGTGCAGGTCCAGCTCGGCGGGGGTGTTCGCGTCGATGGTCTTCAGGAACTTGAGGAATTCCTGGTGGCGGTGCTTGCGGTGGACCTGCCCGATGACCGTGCCGGTGGCGACGTCGAACGCGGCGAACAGGCTGGCCACGCCGTGGCGGACGTAGTCGTGGGTCTGCCGGGCGGGAACGGTGGGCATCATCGGCAGCATCGGTCGCGTTCGTTCCAGGGCCTGCATCTGCGACTTCTCGTCGACGCACAACACCATCGCCTTGACCGGCGGGTCGAGATACAGGCCCACCACGTCACGGACCTTCTCCACGAACAGCGGATCAGCCGACAGCTTCCACGTGTCCACCAGATGCGGCTTGAGGCCGAACGCCCGCCAGATCCGCGACACCGCTGTCTGCGACAGGCCGGCGGCCTTGGCCATCGACCGCGTTGACCAGTGACTATCCAGGTTGGACGGCTGCTGCTCCAACGTCCGGACGATGACCTCCTCGACCCGGTCATCGGTGATCCGGCGAGGCGCCCCAGGCCGTGGTTCGTCGGTCAACCCCTCCAACCGGCGGGCTAGAAACCGGCTACGCCACTTGCCGACCATGTCCCGCGTGACACCCAACCGCTCCGCGACGTGCGTGTTCACGAGGCCATCGGCGCACAGCAGCACGATCTTCGACCGCAACGCCAACGCCTGCGACGACTTACCCCGCCGCGCTCACCGGGTCAGGCACGCACGCTCGTCATCAGTCAGTTCCACCACACCACGCGGACGACCAGCCATCCCGACAGCCTACTATCTGCCGGCGAATTGACGACTCAGGACACTAGCTTCCTGCGGCGACGTGTACGGGACGACACCAGCCGTTGGCCGTTGATGTCAGCCAGCCGCGTTCGGGACGAAGGGGTCCAGCTCTGCCCGCAAGGCCGGCTGGGGGCGGGCCTTGCGCGTAAGCTGAGCGCCTCTCAGCGCCCCTGAAGGAGCCGCCATGCAGCCGCCGCCCCGCTTCCCAGCCGACAACCTCATCGACGAACTCTGCGCCCTGATCGCTGGGTATCACCTCGGCGACCGGCACGCCCAGGTCGTGACCTACCGGCCCGCGCATCGCCCGCAGGCAGAGGACCTCAGGCCTCGCCCACGAAGTAGGTCGGCCATCAAGCTGTCGACAGCAAAGCTGAAAGCGACCGCACCGGACGGCGGCGCGCGCGCCTATCCGCACCGGTAGGCGGAGTCAGCAGCGAGTCAGCAAACAGGCTGCTGTACGACGGCGACGGACGGGAAGGAGCGACTGGACGGCCCGTGCCTGAGCGGGCAGGACGATGCCTGCTAACACTGAATGACAACCGCGACCAGGCTCCCCCCGACGGGGGTCATAGGTCGGAACTGCTCCAATGCGAGAGGACAGGCGCATGGCTTGCGGCCGGCACCATGAGCGCAGCGTGCCGTACAGCTGACGGAGGCGACATGGGGCGGGCAGACCGCAGTGAGCAGACCCGGCATCCGGCCAGTCGGACGCTGCGCGCCGCCGTCCTCGGTGCGGTCGTCGCGTTCGCGCTGGTGACTCCGACCGCGGCGGTGCTGCTAAAGCGGGACGCCGAGGCCGGGCCAAACTTCGACCGACTGGACGTCATGATCTGGGCGGCCTTCGCGTACCTGCTGGTGCTGCCGGTCTGCGCCGGCGTCGCCTGCTGGCTGCTGGGGCTGCCCCGGCCGTGGCTGGTGGTCCTGCTCGGCGAACTGCTGCTCACGGTCGTCCTGCGGGTTGGCCACAACACCGGTCCTCACCACTCGCCCGCCTGGGTCTACGGCCTCCAGGGTGCAACGGCCTTCGGCCTCGCCGCCGGACTGACCGCACTGCTGCCGTCGCGCTACCCGGTGTAGCCGACGGGGTACTCCCGACGCCGCCACGACCCGGGTGGGAGTTACTGCCAGGGCCCTCGACAGCAACGGCGACAGCAACAGGCTGGGACGGAGACGACCAGGGCGAGTGGACTACGGACGATCATTCCAGGTCAGCAACGTGGACGGATGCCGCCGGACGAAGCGCGCAGAACTTGTAAGCGAGATGTCCTGACCGCGACTGGGGTCTGGGGCATGGGGCTGGCGGAGCGACGGCGGTCGTGGACCCCGAGTTGAGCTTGCTCGTAGACTCAGTCATGTCCAACTGGAGCAGCAGAGTCGATGAGCGACCTCTACGGCGACATCGACGAGTTCGTCCGGTGCCTGCGGCGGAGCGGCCTGAAGACGCTTCCACAATCGCTCGAGGACGCTGTGCTGTACGGCGCCACCAGTGGTGAGATCCTGACCAACGTCGCGCGCCTGCTCGACCGGACTCGTCGAGGGGGATCCAGCCTGCCTGAGGAGCTGGCAGTGCAACGCGACGACATTCTCGACAGGACAACACGTGCCCTCAGGGATGTCGGACAGCGCTGAGCTTCTCACCTTGTAAGAGCAGCCAAGCGAGCAGGCAAACCGGCGCACCGGCGCGGACGATGACAGACGTCGACACCGTGACCCACGGCGAGAACCCTGCCCCTGTCGAAAACCCCATCCGGCCTGGTGGGAGCCGGTGTACGGGGCGTCGGGAACCTTGACCCCGGGTTGCCCCGCATGAACTCCATCATAGAACGGTGGGTGCAGACCTGCCGCCGCGAGCTCCTGGACCGGACCTTGATCTGGATCCAGCACCATCTCCTCCACGCTCTACGGGAGTTCGAAGGCTCCTACAACTTCCACCGGCCCCACCAGGGCATAGCCAACGCCCGCCCACTGCACCCCTTGCCGGAGCCGATCGTCGATCCAGACAAAATGGTCTACCTCAACATACGAAGACGCGAGCGCCTCAGCGGCATCCTCCACGGGTACGAGCATGCCGCGTGAGCTGCGCGGACGAGGTTTTCGGCAAGGGCAGGGTCGTCGAGGACGTCGACCTCACCGAGGGCGAGGACCCGGCCGACACGTACACCCGCGCCACCCGGCTGCGGCTGTAGCGCGGCGGTTTCCAGGCGCACCGCGCTGCAGTCTGTGCCGATGCATCACGACGAGCTCGAAATGCCGACTCTCCGTCGGGACGGATCTGTGGCCGGCCGATGAGTTTGGGATGCTGTGCCGGTCTACCTACCGACACCAACTGACTCGAAGGGACACCCCAATGGCAAAGGTCATCTCCACGCTGTTCATCTCGGCCGACGGTGTGGCCGAGATCGACCCCGATTGGCACTTCCCGTACTTCGACGAGAACATGGGCCGCGCCGTCGGCGAGGACTATGCCACCGCTGATGTGCTGCTCATCGGCCGCGTGACCTACGACAGCTTCGCCGGAGCCTGGCCCGACCGCGAGGCCGCGGGTGGGGACGACGCGCCGTTCGCCAAGCAGCTCGGGGACGTGCGCAAGGTGGTTGTCTCGCGCCAGCCGCTGGAGTTCTCCTGGCGCAACACCGAGCTGATCGAGGGCGATCTTCTCGACGCCGTCGCCTCGCTCAAGGCCGATGCCGGCATCAGAGGCATCCTCATCCCCGGGTCGATCTCCGTGGTGCAGCAACTGCTCGCCGCTGGGTTGGTCGATGAGTTGCGCCTGTTGGTGCATCCGGTGGCGGCGCGTAAGGGCCGCAAGCTGTTCGACGACGGCGACGCGCCGTACCACCTGAGAATGACGGCGACGGACGTGTTTCCGACGGGCGTGATCCGCGTGATCTACTCGCCGGCTGCGGCACCCGCCAAGGTCGGCTACGACGAGGTCAAGGACCAGGTACGCGGAGGGAAATAGCCGCCTTCGCGGGGAGGATCGCCGTATCGGCGCCACATCCGTCGGTCAGCGATGTGATCGTCCGTCACCTTCGCGCATGGGCGGAGCGAGTGCGAAGTGATGTGCCGACTGATCGGCTGCGATGCGGGGGATCGATGCAGTTCCGGCTGCTGGGGCCGTTGTCGGCGACAGCCGATGACGGCAGGGGCGTCGACGTCGATGTGCTCGTGCCCGCCCCGCTGCCGGTCGCGCCGCCCGAGCCGGCGCCCATGCCGACAATGCCCCCGCCCGCAGGCCGGGCATCCGACGGCATGCTGTTCGACGTGGCCCGCCCCGATGCCGCAGGCCGGATCACCGCCCGCCCGCTGCTGCGCGCCCTGGGCTGGATCCCCGGCCTGCCGTACGATGTTGAGAAGCTCCCCGGCGGCCGGGTTGAGCTGCGGCCGCAGGCGCCGCCGCCGCGGAAAATTTCACGGTGGCAAAGTATTTTACCGTAAAATTACCGGCTGGTAGACCCCTACGACGAAGATGGTCTTCGCGCTAGAGGGATGATCGGACGTATTCCGCCGTCCGAGATTCCAGCCCCCCGTCCCCCCTTCGGCTCGACCGCGATCGATGCACTTTCCATCGACGTATCGAGCTTTATTCTGCATCCAGTGTGGAAGTCCTGGGCTGATCATGAGCACGGTTGTCGATTTTCCGTGGCATGTCAGCTGTGGAGTCACGCCATTCTCCTGACAGGACGCATACCGATGATCATCAACCGCTTCGGCGAACTCGCGGCGCGTCACGGTGATCGTCCGGCCATTCTCGGCGAGACCCACGAGGTCAGCTACGCCGAGCTGGCCGGGGCGGCCGGCGGGCACGCCGCCGCGCTCGTCGCCGCCGGCGCCCGGCCCGGCGACCGGATCGCCCTGCTCACCGCGCACGGCACGCCGACCGTCGCAGCGATCCTCGGCACGCTCGCCGCCGGCTGTGCGTACGTGCCGCTGGACCCGGGCTTCCCGGTCGACCGGCTGCGTCACCTGCTCGCCGCCGCCGAGGTACGCGCCATCGCCTGCGCCGCCGAGCACCGGGAGCTGGCCCACCGGCTCGGCGCCGGCCGCACCGTCGTACCGCTGGACGAGGTGCCGGCAGCACCGCTGCGCCCCACCCCGGTCGACCCGGACGCGCTGGCGTACGTCCTGTTCACCTCCGGTTCCACCGGCGTGCCCAAGGCGGTCGGGCAGACCCACCGCAACCTGGCGCACGTCGTCGACAACCAGATCGGCGCCCTGGCGATCGGCCCGGCCGACCGGCTCAGCCTGCTCGCCTCGTTCAGCTTCGACGCGGCCATCCCGGACCTCTACCCGGCGCTGCTCACCGGCGCCGCCGTGGTCCCCGTGGACCTGCGCCGGCACGGGCTGGCGCGCGCCGCCGAGCAGCTGGACCGGCACCGGGTGACCGTCCTGCACGGCACGCCCACGGTCTACCGCTTCCTGCTCGACACCCTCGGCGCGCGGCGGCTCGACGCGGTGCGGGTGGTGCTGCTCGGCGGCGAGCAGGCCACGTACGCCGACGCCGCCCGCGGCCGGGAGCGGGTCCGCCCCGACTGCGAGCTGGTCAACGGCTACGGCGCCACCGAGATGACCTTCGCGGCCCGGCACGCGCTGCGGCTGTCCGAGGTGGATCCGGCCGCCACCGGCCCGCTGCCGATCGGTGTGGCGCTGCCCGGGTACGAGCTGCGTCTCGCCGCCGACGGCGAGATCGTGGTCCGCAGCCCCCACCTCGCCCCGGGCTACCTGAACCAGGACAGCGACCGGTTCGGCATGGACGCCGACGGGACGCGGTCGTACCGGACCGGCGACCTGGGGCGACGGCTCCCCACCGGCGAGCTGGTCTGCCTCGGCCGGCTCGACCGGCAGGTCAAGGTCCGCGGGCACCGGGTCGAGCTGGCCGAGATCGAGGCGGTGCTCGGCGCCCAGCCCGGGGTGGCCGGCGTCCGGGCCATCGCCCGCGACGGCGAGCTGCTCGCCTACGTCCGGCCGGCCGGCGTCGCGCCCGACGCGGCGGCGCTGCGCGCCGCCCTCGCCGAGCGGCTGCCCGAGTACGCGCTGCCCCGGGCGGTGGTGCTGCTCGACGAGTTCCCGCTCACCGTCACCGGCAAGGTCGACGAACGGGCGCTGCCCGACCCGGCCGCGGTGGTGCCGGCCGGGCCGGGCCCGGCGTCGGAGACCGAGCGGATCGTGCACGACATCTGGTGCGCGGTGCTCGGCCGGGTGGTGATCGGCCGCACCGACAGCTTCTTCGACGTGGGCGGCCAGTCGCTGCTCCTCGGCCAGGTGCAGCAGCGCATCGCCGAGCGGTTCGGGGTGCGACTGCCGATGCTGCGGCTCCTCGACCACCCCACGGTGGCCGCCCAGGCGGCGCTGCTCGACACCCCGCCGGAGGCGGTCCGCGCGCCCCTGCTGCCCGCGCCCGCCGCGCCGGCCACCGCCGCCCGCGAGTACAACGGCGACGAGATCGCCGTGGTCGGGCTCGCCGGCCGATTCCCGGGCGCCGCCGACGTGGCCACCTTCTGGTGGAACCTCTGCACCGGGGTCGACTCGATCCACGACCACACCGACCAGGAGTTGGCCGCGCTCGGTGTCGGACCCGCGCTGCGGGCCGACCCGCGGCATGTCCGGGCCGTCGGGCGCCTCGACGGGGTGGCGGACTTCGACGCCGAGTTCTTCTCCTTCGGCGCCGACGAGGCCGCCCGCACCGACCCGCAGCACCGGCTCTTCCTGGAGACCGCGTGGGAGGCCGTCGAGGACGCCGGGCACGACCCGAACCGCTTCCCCGGGCTGATCGGGGTCTACTCGGCCACCTCCGCCAACCGCTACTTCCTCTTCCATCTCATGGACAACCCGGCGGTGGTGGGCGACGTGGACCCGGACGACTGGGAGGCCCGGCTGGTCGGCCGGCAGTTCACCGACCACCTGCCCGGGCAGGTCGCGTACCGGCTGGGGCTGACCGGCCCGGCGCTGGCCGTGCAGAGCGCCTGCTCCAGCTCCCTGGTGGCGGTCTGCCTCGCCGCGCAGGGCCTCGCCGACTACCAGTGCGACATCGCCCTCGCCGGCGGCGTCACCGTCACCTGGCCGCGCCACCGGCACACCCCGGGCGGGCTGGGCTCCCCGGACGGCCGCTGCCGGGCCTTCGACGAGGGCGCGAACGGCTCCGGCTTCGGCTCGGGCGTCGGGGTGGTGGCGCTGCGCCGGCTGGCCGACGCCCAGGCCGACGGGGACCGGATCCACGCGATCCTGCCCGGCTGGGCGGTCACCAACGACGGCCCCGACCGCGCCGGCTTCGCCGTCCCCGGCGCCGCCGGGCAGGCCGCCGCCGTCGCGAGCGCCCTGGCCGCCGCCGACGTCGCCCCCGGCGAGGTCCGCCTCATCGAGGGCCACGGCAGCGGTACGCCGTTCGGCGACGCCATCGAGGTCGCCGCGCTGCACGAGGTGTACGGCGGGGTGGCACCGGTCGAGTCCTGCGCGCTCGGCTCGGTCAAGACCAACATCGGGCACCTCGACGCCGCCGCCGGGATCGCCGGGCTGATCAAGGCGGTGCTCGCCGTCCGGCAGGGGGTGATCCCGCCGAACCTGCACTTCACCCGCCCGCACCCGGAGATCGACCTGGCCGCCGGCCCGTTCTACGTGCCCACCAAGGCGCGGGACTGGCCGGAGGGGCCGCGCCGGGTGGCCGGGGTCAGCGCCTTCGGGCTCGGCGGCACCAACGCGCACGTGGTGGTGGAACAGCCGCCGCCGGTCGACCCGGTCGACGCGCCGGACGCCGGGCCGTGGCTGCTGCCGGTGTCGGCGCGTACCCCGGCCGCGCTGCGGGCCGCGCTGACCCGGCTGCGGACCCACCTGGCCGGCGCCGCCCCGGCGCTGCCCGAGGTCGCCGCCACCCTGGCGCTCGGCCGGCGCGCCTTCGCGCACCGGGCCGCCGTGGTCGCCGCCGACCTGCCCGGCGCGCTCGCCGCGCTGGACGCCGTGCTCGACGGCGACGCCCGGATCGCGGGGGAGGGCGACGCGCTGCGCGAGCTGGCGGCCGACTGGGTCGCCGGGCGGGACGTCGACTGGGCGTTCCTGCACCCCGACGGCACGGTCCGGCGTACCGGGCTGCCCACCTACCCGTTCCAGCGCCAGCGGTACTGGATCGACCCCGTGCAGAAAGGTCCGCGGTGAACTGGTTCGTCTCCGCCGGAAGCCGACCTCAGGCGCCGGTGCGGTTGTTCTGCCTGCCCTACGCCGGCGCCGGCGCGAGCGCGTTCCGGCGCTGGCAGGAAGGGATCGGGCCGGACGTCGAGGTGCTGCCGGTCCAGCTGCCCGGCCGGGAGAACCGGATCAGCGAGGACCCGCGCTTCGCCGTCGCCGACGTGGCCGCCGCCATCGCCGGGCGCGCCGACCGGCCGTACGCCATCTACGGGCACTCGATGGGCGGCCGGGTCGGCTTCGAGGTGGTCCGCGAGCTGCGCCGCGCCGGGCGGACGCTGCCGCTGCGGTTGTACGTCGGCGGCGCCCGCGCGCCGCACGTCACCGCGCCCAGCCTCTTCGACGGGCTGTCCCGGGTGGACGACGAGGAGCTGCTGCGCCGCCTCGCCGACGGCGGCGGGCTCCCCGCCGAGCTGCTCGCGCACCCCGAGCTGGTGGGGCTGCTGCTGCCGCTGCTGCGCGCGGACTTCGGCCGGGTGGACAGTTACCGGTACCGGCCCGAGGCGCCGCTCCCGGTGCCGATCGTCGCGTTCAGTGGCCGGCGGGACCGGGCCGTCGGCCGCGAGCAGAGCGCCGCCTGGGCGGAGCACACTGCCGCCGGGTTCAGCCTGCGCGAGATCGACGGTGGGCACTTCTTCCTGCACGACCGGCTGCCCGACCTGCTCGCCGCCCTCCACGCCGATCTGACCGCCGCGGTCGCGCCGTCCGCCACCGTCGTCGCGTCGCCCGAGCCCGCTGCCGTCCCGTCCGCCGTCGCCCCGTCGGCCGTCGGCTCTGCCGCCGCGACGGTCGCCGGCCGGGACGCCGGTACCGCCGGGGGTGCGCACCGGATGCCGCTCGGCGACACCGGCTGGTCGGTGTGGCGCGACGCGATCCTGCGTACCACCGGCTTCCCGGCCGACGGGTTGGCGCTCTTCTCCGCCCCACGGGCCGCCGCCGCGGCCGACGACCTGCTCACCGCCGGTGCCGACGACGGCCAGTACGACAAGGAGTTCGACGAGGCCGTCCGCGCCGCCGCCCACCGGCTCAGCGCGCTGGCCGTCGACCCGCTGCTGCGCGAGGCGATCACCTGGCAGAACCGGGGCGCGCTGGTCGCGCTCGACGGGCTGGCCCGCGGCGGCGGCGACGCGCCCCGCAACGTCCGCCGGCGGGACCGGGAACGTGCGCTGCTCAAGTACTGGCAGCGGTACGGCGGCAAGAACGAGACGGTCGGCTTCTTCGGGCCGAGCTGCTGGATCACCCTGGACCCGGAGCAGCCGGAGGTCGCCCGGATCACCGCCGGGCCGGGGCTGACCCGCCGCCGCTGGGTGTGGTTCGAGTCCTGGGCGCTGTCGGCGTACGCCGATCAGATCGGCACCGACCTGGCGGCGCGGCGCTGGTGGCCGCCGATGCTCTGCGCCCACCTGAGCGTGCGCGACCGCACCGTGCTGCGTCCCGGTCGCCCACCCGTGCCGCTCTCCCCGGTGGAGGCCGCCCTGCTCGCCGCCGCGGACGGCCGCCGCCCCGCCCACGAGCTGGTCACCGACCCGACCGTCGGGCTGCGCCGCCCCGAGGACGGGTACGCGTTGCTGGATCGGCTCGTCGAACGGGAGCTGATCACCTGGGACGCGGCCCTGCCGGTCAGCCCAGCCGCCGAGGACGTGCTGCTCGCCCGGATCGACGGCATCGGCGACGAACCGGTGCGGGCGGCCGCGCGGGCCGGGCTGGACCGGCTGCGTGCCGCCCGGGACGAGGTCGCCGCTGCCGCCGGTGACCCGGACCGGCTGCGGGACCGCCTGGACGCCCTCGACGCCACCTTCACCGAGCTGACCGGCCAGCCGCCCCACCGCAGGCTGGGACAGATGTACGCCGGTCGGACGATCTGCTACGAGGACACCAGCCGGGACCTCGACGTCGTCCTCGGCGCGCCGCTGCTCGCCGAGCTCGCCGCCCCGCTGGACGTGCTGCTGCGGGCGGCCCGGTGGATGGTCACCGCCCTGGCGGAGGCGTACGCGGCGGTGTTGCGGGAGCTCTACGACGAGCTGCGCGCCGAGGCGGGCGACGGCCCGGTGGCGCTGTCCGACCTGTGGTTCCTCGTCCAGGGGCTGTTCTGGGGCACCGGTGAGCGGCCGGTGGACGCGGTGGCCGCCGAGTTCGCCGCCCGGTGGGCCGGCCTGTTCGGGCTGGCCGACCTGCCTGCCGGCACCACCGAGGTGCGGCTGCCGGTGGCCGACCTCGCCGACCGGGTCGACCAGGCCTTCCCGGCCACCCGGCCCGACTGGTCCAACGCCGTCATGCACAGCCCCGACCTGCAGATCTGCGCCACCGACGCCGACGCGCTGCGCCGCGGCGAGTACACCGTGGTGCTGGGAGAGCTGCACGCCGCCTGGTCCTCCTTCGACTGCGCGGTCTTCACCCCGTCGCACCCCGACGTGGAGCGGCTGCGCGCCGCGCTCGCCGAGGACCTCGGCGAGCACCGGGTCCGGCTACTCTTCCCCGCCGACTGGCCGCGGCGGACCAGCCGTACCGCCGAGACGCTGACCGGCCCGACGGACCGGCACCTGGCGTTCCAGCCGGCGCCCGGCGGTGAGCCGGGCCGGGTGCTGCCCACGGTGGACCTGGCCGTCACCGAGCAGGACGGCCGGCTGGTCGCCACCGCCCGCGACGGCCGTCGGTGGTCCCTCACCGAGGTCTTCGCGGAGCTGCTCAGCGCGCACGCCGTCGACGGTTTCAAGCTGGTCGCGGCCGCCCCCTACACGCCCCGGATCACGCTGGACCGGCTGGTGGTGGCCCGGCAGACCTGGCGGACCACGGTCGGCGGGTGCGGCCTCGGCACCGTGACCGGGGAGCGGGAGCGGTTCCGCGCGGTGCGGGGCTGGCGCCGCCGGCTCGGCCTGCCGGAGCAGGTCTACGTCAAGCTCGGCACCGAGACCAAGCCCTGCTTCGTCGACCTGAGCAGCCCCGCCTTCGCGAACATGTTCTGCGCGATGGTCCGCGCCGCCCGCGCCGACGGCGGGGAGGCCACCTCCCTGGTGGTCAGCGAGATGCTGCCCACCCCGGACCAGGCCTGGGTGCCGGACGCCGCCGGAGCGCGATACTTCAGCGAACTGCGCCTGCACATCGTGGACGCCACCGGGCCGGAGGCCGGCCGATGAGCCACCTGCTGCCGCTCGGCGACACCGGCTGGTCGGTGTGGCGGGACGTCCTGCTGCGTACCGCGGGGTTCCCCGCCGACGGGCTCGCCGCCTTCGCCGCGCCCGAGGCCGCCACCGCCGCCGACGCGCTGCTGGCCGGCGAGGGCAGCGCCGAGGCGTTCCACAAGGCGTTCCGGGACGCCGTCCTGGACGCCTCCGTGCGGCTGGCCCGGATCGCCGCCGACCCGCTGCTGCGCGAGGCGGTCACCTGGCAGAACCCCGGCATGCTGGTCGCCCTGGACGGTCTGGTGACCGGTGACCCGGCGGCCCGCAACTGGCGCCGGCGCAGCCGCGAGACCGCGCTGCTGCGGTACTGGCAGCGCTACTGCGGGAAGGCCGAGACGATCGGCTTCTTCGGGCCGGTCTGCTGGGGAACCGTCGACCCGGCCGGGTCCACCCGGCTGGTGCCCGGGCCGGGCCTGGTCACCCGCCGGGCCGTGTACCTCGAGGCGTGGGCGCTGGTGGCGTACGCCGACAAGCTCGCCGCCGACCTGACGGTGCGCCGGTGGTGGGCGCCCGCCCTGCCACCGCACCTGAGCGTCGAGGGGCGCCGGCTGTGCCGGCCGCTGCACCCAACGCTCGAGCTCTCCCCGGTCGAGGCCCGGCTGCTGGCCGCCTGCGACGGGCGTACCCCGGCGGTGGCCGTGGTGCGGGAGGTGCACGCCGACGACGCGTCGGGCCTGCGCAGCGTCGACGACGGCTACCTGCTGCTCGACCGGCTGGTCGCCCGCGGCCAGCTCGACTGGGATGCCGGGCTGCCCTACAGCCCGCGCGCCGAGCAGGTGCTGGCCGACCGGATCGCGGCGATCGGCGACGCGGACGTCCGGGCCGAGGTCACCGCGGGCTTCGACCGGCTCCGGGCGGCCCGGGAGGCGGTGGCCGCCGCCGCCGGTGACCCCGACCGGCTCGGCGCCGCCCTGGCCGCGCTGAACGCGACGTTCGCCGCGCTGACCGGGCAGGCCCCGACCCGGCGCGGCGGCGAGATGTACGCCGGCCGCACCGTGGTCTACGAGGAGACCGCCCGGGACCTCGACGTTACCGTCGGCGGCGCGGTGCTGGAGGCGCTGGCCGCGCCGCTGGCGGTGCTCCTGCGGGCCGCCCGCTGGCTCACCGCTGAGATCGGCGACGCCTGCCACCGGGTCCTCGCCGAGCTGCACCGCGAGCTGGCCGCCGAGGGGCCGGTCCGGCTGGCCGATCTCTGGTCGCTGGCCCAGGGGCTGCTGCTGGCGCCCGGCGGGCCCGTCGTCACGGCCGGCGCCGGATTCGCCGCCCGCTGGGCCGAGCTGTTCGGGCTCGACGCGCTCCCGGACGGGCGGCCGGAGCTGCGGCTGGACAGCGCCGACCTGGCCGCCCGGGTCGACCGGGTCTTCCCGGCGGACGCGCCCGGCTGGCCCTCCGCCCGGATCCACAGCCCCGACGTGCAGATCAGCGCGGCCAGCGTGGACGCGGTGCACCGGGGCGAGTTCCTGCTCGTGCTCGGTGAGCTGCACCCGGCCACCACGCCCTTCGACAGCGTCGTGTTCACCCCGTTCCACCCCGACCCGGCGGCGCTGCGCGCCGGGCTCGACGCCGACCTGGGGCCGACCCGCACCCGGGTGCTCTACCCGGCGAGCTTCCCCCGGCAGACCACCCGCACCACGTACGCGCTGACGGGTCCGAGGGACCGCCAGCTCGGCATCGACACCGCCCGGGGCGCCGACGCCGAGCGGCTCGTCCCGGCCACCGCGGTCCGCGTCGACCTCGACGGCGAACGGTTGATCGCGGTCTTTCCCGGCGGCGACCGCTGCCCGCTGGTGGAGGTCTTCGGCAGCCTCCTCGGCGTGCTGCTGCTGGACAGCTTCAAGCTGCTCGACCCGGCGCCGCACACGCCCCGGATCACCATCGACCGGCTGGTCGTGGCCCGCCGCACCTGGCGTACCACGGTTGGCGGCTCCGGGCTGGCCGGCGTCACCGGCGAGGCGGAGCGGTTCGTCGCGGTCCGCCGCTGGCGGGACCGGCTCGGCCTGCCCGAGCAGGTCTTCGTGAAGGTCGGCACCGAGGTCAAGCCCTGCTACGTCGACCTGACCGGCCCGCTGTACGCCCAGTCGCTCTGTGCCATGGTCGACGCCGCCGCGAAGACCGGCCCGGACGTCGCCCTGGTCGTCAGCGAGCTCCTGCCAGGACCGGCGGACGCCTGGATCACTGACGCCGCCGGCCGTGGCTACGTCGGCGAACTGCGCCTCCAGATCACCGATCCAGCCACCTACCGGGGAGAGAACGGGTGACCGACATCCTGTCCATCAGCGCCGTCGCCGGGGAGCCGCTGCCCTGGCCGGACGGGACGCTGGCCGACCTGATCACCGCCCGGGCGGCGCGC
Source organism: Micromonospora sp. RTP1Z1 (assembly GCF_033804685.1). Classification (NCBI taxonomy): domain Bacteria; kingdom Bacillati; phylum Actinomycetota; class Actinomycetes; order Micromonosporales; family Micromonosporaceae; genus Micromonospora; species Micromonospora sp. RTP1Z1. The sequence goes on along the minus strand of NZ_JAPFQV010000006.1, from coordinate 92,212 downwards.
TGCCCGGACGCGGTCGCGGTACGCCAGTGGGACGACCGGCTCACCTACCGGGAACTGGTCGGCCGGGCGGCCGGACTGGCCGCGGCGCTGCGGGCCCGGGGCGTCGGCCGGCAGACCCGGGTCGGCGTCTGCGGCGAACGCCGCCCCCAACTGATGGTCGACGTCCTCGGCGTGCTGTTCGCCGGGGGCTGCTACGTCCCGCTGGAGCCGGGCGGCCCGAGCGAGCGGCGGCGCGAGATCGCCGCCGACGCCGGGGTGTCCCTGGTGGTCGGCGACGCGGCGGCGGCCGGTTTCGCCGACATCCCCGGCGTCGAGGTGGTCGCCCCGCCCGGCCCCGCCCCGCTGGCGCCCTGCCCGGCGCGCCCGGGCGACCCGGCGTACGTGCTGTACACCTCCGGCTCCACCGGCCGGCCGAAGGGGGTGCTGACCACCCACCGCACCGTGGTCGAGTTCGTCACCGGCTGCGCGGCGCTCAGCGGCGCAGACGCCGGGGTGCGCAGCCTCGGCATCGCCTCGCTCGGGTTCGACGCGGCCACCATGGACCTCTTCGTCCCGCTGCTGCTCGGGGGCAGCGTGCAGCTGCTCGGCGCGGACGACCGGTCCGACCCGGCCCGGCTCGCCCGGTTCATCGCTGCACACGAGGTGAACTGGGGCTTCATCACCCCCACCGTGCTGTCCATGCTGGACCCAGCCGAGGTGCCGGACTGGCGGACGATCCTCTGCGGAGGCGAGGCGGTCCCCGCCGAGCTGGCCGGCCGGTGGGCGCCCGGGCGGCGCTTCCTCAACGGCTACGGCCCCACCGAGACCACCGTGCTGGCGGTCAGCGGCCCGCTGGCCGCCGACGAGACCGACCCGGTGCCGATCGGGCTGCCGCTGCCCAACCACCGGGCGTACGTGGTGGACGCGCAGCTGCGCCCGGTGCCGCCGGGGGAGACCGGCGAGCTGTTGATCGGCGGGCCCGGCCTGGCCGACGGGTACCTCGACCGGCCCGGCCTCACCGCCGAGCGGTTCGTCCCCGACGCGTTCTCCAGCCTGCCCGGCGAGCGGCTCTACCGCACCGGCGACCTGGTCCGGCAGCGCGACGACGGCCGCATCGTCTACCTCGGCCGCGCCGACCGGCAGGTCAAGGTCCGTGGGCAGCGGATCGAGCTGGGCGAGGTGGAGGCCGTGCTCGCCGGTGCGCCGGGCGTCGACCGGGTCGCCGTCGAGGCGGTGCCCGCTCCGGCCGGCACCACGCTCGTCGCGTTCCTCACCCCGGCCGCCGCGCCGGACGACGCGACGCTACGGGCGTACGCCGGATCGCGGCTGACCGCCGCGATGCTGCCGGCCCGGGTGCTGCGCCGCGACGAGCTTCCGGTCAGCGCGACCACCGGCAAGCTGGACCGGCCGGCGCTGCGCGCCCTCGCCGGCGCCGCGCTGGCGACCGACGACCCGGCGGACGAGGTCACCGACGTCGCCGACCCGGTCGAGCGGGCGGTCGTGCGGACCTGGACCCGGCTGCTCGGCGCCGTCCCCGACCCGGACACCGACTTCCTCGCCGCCGGCGGCAACTCCATCGTGGCGATGCGACTCGTCGCCGCGCTCCGCGCCGAACTGGGCCGGCACGTGGACACCCGGGACGTGCTGGCCGGGCGCACCCACGCCGGCCTGGTCGCCCGGCTGCGCGCCGCCGCCCCGGCCGCCGCCGACGGGCTGACCACCGGCAACCCGCCCACCCTCTCCCCGCCGCAGCGCCGGCTCTGGTTCGTCGACCAGATCGCCCCCTCCAGCGCGCCGTACAACATCGCCGTCGCGCACCGGCTGCGCGGCCCGCTGGACACCGCGGCGCTCGGCGCGGCGCTGCGGGCGGTCGCCGAACGGCACGACGTGCTGCGCTGGCGCATCCCGCAGACCGCCGGCGTGCCGTACGCGGTCCGCGAGGAACCCACCGACGTGGCGGTGCCGGTGGTGGACCTGACCGGCGTCGCCGACCCGGAGGGCGACCTGGCCACCATGCTCGCCGCCGGCGCCGCGCATGCCTTCGACCTGGCCACCGGGCCGCCCTGGCAGGTGACCGTCTACCGGCTCGGACCCGACGAGCAGGTGCTGGCCATGACGATGCACCACGCGGTCTTCGACGGCTGGTCCGAGGCGGTCCTCTACGACGACCTCGCCGCCGCGTACGCCCGGGCGGTCGCCGGCGAGCATCCGGCCCTGCCGCCGCTGGCCGCCACGTACGCCGACTACGCGGTGTGGCGGGCCGAGCGGGACCGGCGTCGCGGCCCGACCGACCTGGCCTGGTGGGCCGACCACCTGCGTGGCGTGTCCACCGTGCTGGAGCTGCCCCGCGACCGGCCCCGCCCGGCGGTGCAGACCTACGCCGGCGCCGAGGTCGCGGTGCGGCTGTCCGAGGCCGCCGACCAGGCGGTCCGCGCCCTGGCCGCACGGCGCGGCACCACCGTCGCGGCGGTGCTGCTGGCGGGCTTCGGCGAGCTGCTGCGCCGGCTCACCGGCGCCGCCGACCACGTGGTCGGCGCGATCGTCGCCGACCGCCGGCTGGCCGCCTTCGACGACGTGGTCGGTTTCTTCATCGACACCGTGCCGGTGCGGCTGCGCACCGGCGGCGTGAGCTTCGCCGAGCTGGTCGACCGGTGCGCCGCCGAGCTGCACGACGCCACCGCCCATCCCGGCGCGCCGCTGGAGCGGATCGTCGAGGCGCTCGGCGTCGGCCGGGACACCTCCCGGGCGCCGCTGGTGCAGGTCCTGTTCAACGTGCTCAACTTCGCCCCGCCCCGGCTGGCGCTGACCGGGCTGACCGGCGCGCCGGTGCCGGTGCCCAAGCCCGGCTCACCGTTCGACATCACCGTCTACGTGGTGGAGCGGGACGGCCGGTTCGGGGTGGACGTGGTGCACAACCCCGACCTCTTCGACGCCGACCGGGTCGACACGCTCCTGACCGACCTGGCCGCCCTGGTCGGCGCGCTCGCCGCCGACCCCGACAACCCCGCCGACACGGTCGCCGTCGAGCTGCCCCGGCCCACCGTCCGGGTGGCGGCGCTCGGCGCGATGACGGTGGCCGCCGCCGAGGCGCCGCGCGGCACCGCGGTGCCGGCCGGCCCGTACGCGCTCACCGAGACCGAGGAGCTCATCGCCGGCATCTGGCGGGAGGTCCTCGAACGCGACCGGGTCGGGGTGGCCGACAACTTCTTCGACATCGGCGGGCACTCGCTGGCCCTGGCCGCGGTGCACGCCCGGCTCACCGCCGCCACCGGCCGCTCGATCACCATGCTCGACCTGTTCCGCCACCCCACCGTCCGGTCGCTCGCCGCCAGCCTCGACGGCGCCGTCGACCGACCCGAGCTGGCCCGCGCCGCCCTGCGCGCCGCCGCCCGCCGCAGCCGTACCCGCCGCAACCCACCCCGCCGCCCCGGCGGCACCGCGCAATGAAGGACACGCAGATGGACAACCCGATCGCTCCGGACCTGCCCGCCGCCGACGGCATCGAACCGATCGCCATCGTGGGGCTCGCCGCGCGGCTGCCCGGCGCGGCCGACGTCGGTGAGTTCTGGCGCAACCTGGTCGACGGCGTCGAGTCGGTCACCGAGCTGACCCGGGAGGATCAGCTCGCCCGGGGCGTCCCCGCGGAGGAGGTGGACGACCCGGGTTGGGTCAACCGCGCCCCGCTGATCGACGGCTACGACGAGTTCGACGCCGGCCTGTTCGGGATGACCGCCCGCGAGGCCGAGGTCACCGATCCGCAGCACCGGCTGTTCCTGGAGACCTGCTACACCGCTCTGCAGGATGCCGGCTACGACCCGTCCCGCTACGACGGTGCGGTCGGCGTGTACGCCGGCACCGGCGCGGCCGTCTACCTCAACAAGAACGTGCTGCGCAACAGGCGCGTCGGCGGCAACCCGCACAGCGCCGTCTCCATCGCCACCAGCAACTCGCCCAACTACGTGGCGACCAACGTGTCGTACCGGTTGGACCTGCGCGGGCCCAGCCTCACCGTGCACACCGCCTGCTCCACCTCGCTGGTCGCCTTCCACCTGGCGTGCGAGGCGCTGCGCAACGGCGAGTGCGACATGGCCCTCGCGGGCGGGGTGAACGTCGAGCTGCCGCACGCCGGCTATCTCGGCATGGACGGCTTCACCTCGCCCGACGGCCGGTGCCGCCCGCTCGACGCCGGCGCGAACGGCACCGTCTGGGGCAGCGGCGTCGGGGTCACCCTGATCAAGCGCCTCTCGGACGCGATCGCCGACGGTGACACCGTCCGCGCGGTGGTGCTCGGCAACGCCATCAACAACGACGGCGCCGGCAAGGTCGGCTTCACCGCCCCCAGCGTCGACGGCCAGATGGAGGCGATCGCGCAGGCGGTCGGGATGGCCGGGATCGATCCGCGCACGATCAGCTACGTCGAGGCGCACGGGACCGGCACCGCGATGGGCGACCCGATCGAGGTGGCCGCCCTCTCCGCCGTCTACACCGAGAACACCGACGACCGGGGCTGGTGCGGCATCGGCTCGGTGAAGTCGAACATCGGCCACCTCAGCCAGCCGTCCGGCATCGTTAGCGTGATCAAGACGGTGCTGGCGATGGAGCACGGACTGATCCCGCCCACCATCAACTACGAGACACCGAACCCCGCGATCGAATTCGCCGACACCCCGTTCTACGTGGCGAACACACTGACCAAGTGGGACACCGACGGCGGGCCGCGCCGGGCGGGGGTCAGCTCGTTCGGCATCGGCGGCACCAACGCGCACGTGGTGCTCCAGGAGGCGCCGGCGGCGTACCGGACCGACCGTCCGGTCCGCCCGGCCCAGCTGCTCCAGGTCTCGGCGAAGACCGCCACCGCGCTGGACACCGCCGTGCAGCGGCTCGCCGAGCACCTGGCCGGGGTCACCGACAGCGGGCCCGAACTGCTCGCCGACGTGGCGCACACCCTGCGAATGGGTCGCCAGCAGTACCCGCACCGGGCGGCGGTGGTCGCCACCGACCTCACCGACGCGGTGACCGCGCTGCGGACCCCGCGCCGCCGGCAGTCCGGCGCCGTCGAGGGTCCCGCCCCGCGGGTCGGGTTCCTCTTCTCCGGCCAGGGCTCCCAGTACGCGGGCATGGGCGCGCAGCTCTACGCCGAGGAGCCGGCCTTCGCCGCCGCCGTCGACGAGTGCGCCGAGCTGCTCCGCGCCGACCTGGACCTGGACATCCGCGACCTGATCCTCGGCCGCGACCCGGAGGCGGGGGAGAAGCTCACCCAGACCCGGTGGACCCAGCCCGCCCTCTTCGTCGTCGAGTACGCCCTCGCCACGCTCTGGCAGCGGGCCGGGGTGCGACCCGCCGCGATGCTCGGCCACTCGATCGGCGAGTACGTGGCGGCCACCGTCGCCGGCGTGCTGAGCCTGCCGGACGCGCTGCGGGTGGTCGCCGCCCGGGGCCGGCTGATGCAGTCCCGGCCGGCCGGCTCGATGCTCGCCGTCGCCCTGGACGAGTCGGTGGTCGCCCCGAGGCTGCCCGAGGGCCTCTCCGTGGCCACCGTCAACGGCCCGGGCACCTGCGTGGTGGCCGGCGAGAGCGCCGCCGTCGCCGCGTTCGCCGAGAGCCTCGGCGGCAGGAACAAGAGCAAGGCGCTGCGTACCTCGCACGCCTTCCACTCGCCGATGATGGAACCGATCCTCGCCGAGTTCACCGCGCTGATGGCCACCGTGTCGCTGCGCCCGCCGGCGATCCCGTACCTGTCCAACGTGACCGGCACCTGGATCACCGACGCGCAGGCCACCGACCCGGCGTACTGGGCGGCGCACCTGCGCCAGCCGGTGCGCTTCGGCGCCTGCGTGGCCACCCTGCTCGCCGAGGGCACCTGGGCGCTGCTGGAGTGCGGCCCGGGCAGGCAGCTGGCGAACCTGGCCCGGATGCAGGTTGCCAAGGCCGACCCGGCGCAGCGGGCGCTGACCCCGCTGGGCAGCCTGCCCGGCCCGGCCGAGCCGATCGGCGACCTGGCCACCCTGCTCACCAGCGCCGCCGCGCTCTGGTGCGCCGGCGTCGGCGTCCGGCTCGACGCCGACCCGGCCGCCCGGCGGGTGTCGCTGCCCACGTCCCCCTTCGAACGCCGCCGCTACTGGGTGGACCCCGACCCGGTGGAGGAGTCGGCCGCCGCGCCGGTGGAGACCGGTCCGCGTCCGCTGCCGGAGTGGTTCGCCGTGCCGGTGTGGCGGCAGGCCGCCGCCGAGCCGCGGACCGCGCCGCTGGGCCGCTGCCTGGTCCTCGCCGACGGCCCGCGCGGCGACGCGCTGGTCGCGGCGCTGCGGGCCGCCGGCGACGAGCCGGTCGTGGTACGCGCCGGCGACGGCTTCGCCGCGGTCGACGGCGGCTACCGGCTGCGTCCGGGCGTCCGGGAGGACCACGACGCGCTGGTCGCGGCGCTGGCCGCGGACGGGCTGCCGGAGCGGCTGGTGCACGCCTTCGCCCTCGACGGGGAGCCGGCCGGCACCGACCTCACCGCCGGTTGGGCCGCCCAGGAGCGTGGCTTCTTCAGTGCCCTGCACCTGGTGCAGGCGCTCGCCGGGGCCGGGCTGACCGCCGAGGAGCGCGCCCGCACCCTGGACCTGGTCACCTCGGGCGTCGGCGACGTCACCGGGGCGGACCTGGTCCGCCCCGAGCACGCCACCCTCGCCGGCCTGGCCCGGGTGCTCCCGGTCGAGCTGCCCGGACTGACCGTCCGGCTGGTCGACGCCGACCCGGCCGCCACCGGGGCGGACGCGGTCGCCGTCGAGCTGCGCCGGCCGGTGGACCCGGACCGCGCCGAGGTGGCGCTGCGCGGCCCGCGGCGCTGGGTGACCGGGTACGAGCAGGTCACCGTGGACGCCGAGAGCGAGCCGGGCGCGCTGCGCGACGGCGGCCGGTACCTGGTCACCGGCGGCGTCGGCGGCATCGGCATCACCCTGGCCGAGGACTTCGCCCGGCGGTTCCGGGCCCGGCTGGTGCTGCTGTCCCGCACCGGGCTGCCCGCCCGCGAGGAGTGGGACGACCACCTCGCGGTGCACGGCGGCGCGGATCGGGCCGGCCGGGCGATTGCCGCGATCCGCCGGATGGAGGCCGCCGGGGCCGAGGTGCTGGTGCTCGCCGCCGACGTGACCGACCCGGCCGACCTGCGCCGGGTCCGGGCGGCCGCCGAGGCCGCGTACGGCGGGATCGACGGCATCGTGCACGCCGCCGGCCTGCCTGGCGGGGGCATGGCCGAGGTCAAGGAGCGCGCCGAGGCGGAGCGGGTGCACGCACCGGAGCTCGCCGGCACCCAGGCGCTGGCCCAGGTCTTCGGCGACCAGCCACTGGACTTCGTGGTGCTCTGCTCGTCGATCACCGCGGTGATCGGCGGCTTCGGCCAGGTGGACTACTGCGCGGCGAACGCCTTCCTCGACGCGTACGCCCGGTCCGGTGGGGGCTTCCGGGCGCCGGTGGTGTCGCAGAACTGGGGTGGTTGGGCCGAGGTGGGCATGGCCGTGGAGACCGACTCCCCGGCCGGGTTCCGGGCCGCCGGGCGGGACACCGTCACCAGCCCGGTGATCCACCCGGTGCTCACCACGAAGGTGGTCGGGCCGGCCGGGACCGTGCTGCACGGCCTGGTCTCCGCCAGCACCCACTGGCTGCTCGACGAGCACCGGATCGGCGGGGTGCCGGTGGTGCCCGGCACCGCCCACCTGGAGTCGGTGCGCGCCGCGGTGGTCGCCGCGCTGTCCGCCCCGGCCGACGGCGCCGCGGTGGAGCTGCGCGACGTGGTCTTCCTGGAGCCGTTCCCGGTACCGGACGGCACGGTCGCCCAGTACCGGGTGGAGCTGACCCCCACCGAGGAGGGCGTGGACTTCGCCGTCCGCAGCCTCGCTGCCGGTCAGCTGCGCACCCACGTCCGCGGCGCGGCCGGCTGGACCACCGAGGCCGCCCCACCGGCCACGATCCCCGTGGTGGACGGCCGGCGGGTCGACGACGACGCCTCCTTCGGCCGGGGCCGTACCAGCATGCTCACCTTCGGTCCGCGCTGGGCCTCGCTGGCCGAGCACCGGCTGGCGGACGGGGAGGAGCTGGCCCGGGTCGAGGCGCCCGCCGAGGCGGCCGGCGACCTGCCCGCGTGGGGGCTGCACCCCGCGCTGCTGGACGTGGCCACCGCGTTCGGCCGGGGCCAGGGCTCCGGCACCTACCTGCCGCTGTCGTACGGGCGGATCGTGGTGCGCGGGTCGCTGCCGGCGGTGTTCCACAGCCACCTGCGGCACCGGGACAGCGCGACCGACGAGGTGGTCGCCGCCGACCTGTCCCTGGTGGACGCCGACGGCCGGGAACTCGTCGCGATCAGCGACTTCGTGCTGCGCCGGGTCGACCAGGGCGCGGTGACCGGCGGGCTGGCCGCGGCCGGCGCCCCGGCGGAGCAGGCCGACCCGGCCGCCGGGGCGGCCACCGAGGACATCCGCCCGGTGGACGGCGCGGAGGCGTTCCGGCGCAGCCTCACCGCCGGCCTCGGCGCCCAGGTCGTCATCGCCACCCGGACCGTGGCGGACATCCGCCGCCGGGCCTCCCGGGTCACCACCGACAGCCTCGCGGGCGACCAGGAGACGGCGGCCAACACCCCGGCGGCGACCGGCGGCGGCTCCGCCGCGCCGCGCACCGAGCTGGAGGCCACCATCGCCGGCGTCTGGCGGGACGGGCTCGGGGTCACCGAGGTCGGCGTCGACGACGACTTCTTCGCCCTCGGCGGCAACTCGCTGGTCGCGGTGCAGCTGATCGCCGCGATGCGCAAGGCGACCGGGGTGCGGCTGCCGATGCGCAGCCTCTTCGAGACCCCGACCATCGCCGGCCTCGCCGCCCGGATCGAGGAGCTGCGCGCCGCCGCCCCCGCCGACGAACCGGCCGCCCCGGCCGCCATCCCCGCCATCCCGCGGCTACCCCGCGCCTGACGGCCGAGAAACAGGAGTGACAGAGCAATGAGCGACACGATCGCCACGCTTCCGGTGGTCGTCGAGAACGACGGCACACCGCTGACCGACCTGATCGACCGGCGGCGGGCGGAGCTGCGCGCCACCCTCGCCCACCACGGCGGGCTGCTCTTCCGCGGCTTCGGGGTGGGCGGGGTGGACGGCTTCGACACGGTGGTCCGGGCACTCTCCGGCGAGCCGCTGGCCTACACCGAGCGGTCCTCACCGCGGCACGCCATCAAGGGGAAGGTCTACACCTCCACCGACTACCCGCCGGACGAGGAGATCTTCCTGCACAACGAGAACTCGTACCAGGCGCGTTGGCCGCTGACGCTGTTCTTCTACTGCATCACCGCCCCGGACTCCCTCGGCGCCACCCCGCTCGCCGACATCCGCCGGGTGTACGCCGAGATCGACCCGGCGGTCCGCGAGGAGTTCGTCCGGCGGCGCTGGATGCTGGTCCGCAACTTCCACGCCGGCTTCGGCGCCCGCTGGCAGGACGTCTTCGGCACCGACGACCGGGCCGAGGTCGAGGCGTACGCGGCGGCGAACCGGATCGCACTGGAGTGGGTCGGCCCGGACGGGCTGCGTACCCGGGCGGTGCGGGACGTGGTGCACCACCGGCCCGGCTCGGACACCCCGCGCTGGTTCAACCACGCCACCTTCTTCCACGTGAGCACCCTGCCGAAGGACTACCAGGAGGGGCTGCTGGCGATGTTCGGCGCCGACGGGCTGCCGGCGAACACCTACTACGGCGACGGCGGCGAAATCCCCGCCGACGTCATCGACCACCTGCGCGCCGCCTACCGGGCCGCCCGCGTCCGCTTCGACTACCAGCGCGACGACGTGCTGGTGGTGGACAACATGACCGCCGCGCACGGCCGGGAGCCGTTCACCGGGCCCCGCCGGATCGCCGTCGCGATGGCCGAGCCGCACACCCCCGAGAGCGCAGGAGAGAAGTGATGGCCGAAGCCCGATTCCTGGTCGTGCGCAACGACGAGGAGCAGTACTCGATCTGGTCGGCCGACCGCGAGCTCCCGGCGGGGTGGCACGAGGCCGGTTTCGCCGGCACCCGCGACGAGTGCCTGGCCCACGTCGACACCGTGTGGACCGACATGCGTCCCCGCTCGGTACGGGAGGCCATCCAGTGAGCGCGAGGAGCGCAGCGCAGCGGAGCCCCGTGGTCGCAAACGAAAGGCAGCAGCGATGACGACCCGGGAGTGGACCTTCCCGGCCTCCTTCGCCCAGGAGCGAATCTGGATGGCCAACCAGCTCGACCCCGCCTCGCCGGTCTACAACATCTCCACCCCGTTCAGCTTCCCCGCCGAGCTGGACACCGAGGCCGCCGCCGCGGTGTTCCACCAGGTCGTCGCCCGGCACGAGGCGCTGCGTACCCACCTGCGGGTGGACGACGGAGTCCTGGTCCAGGTGGTGCGGGAGCACGAGCCGGTCGACCTGCCCGTCGACGACCTGCGGGACCGGCCCGAGGACGAGCGGGCGGCCCGGTACGTGGCGCTCCGCGACGAGCTGGCCCGCACCGCGATCCCGCTGGACTCCCCGCCGCTGTGGCGGGCCCGGCTGATCCACCTCGGCGACGCCTGGACGCTGCTCTTCGTGGTGCACCACGCCGTCTTCGACAGCCACTCGGCGGTGCTGCTGCGCGCCGAGCTGGCCGCGTTCAGCCGGGCCGCGGTGACCGGCGCGCCCGCCGCCGTGCCCGAGCTGCCCATCCAGTACGCAGACTTCGCGGTCTGGCAGCGCGGTCAGCTCACCGGCGCGGAGCTGGACCGGCAGCTCGCGTTCTGGACCGACCACCTGGCCGGCGCGCCGCCGGTCACCGGGCTGCCGCTGGACCGGCCCCGCCCGGCCCAGCTCGGCTTCGCCGGAGACGAGGTCCGCTTCGACCTGCCCGACGGGCTGCTTGACCGGGTCGGCCGGCTCGCCGCCGGCTCGTCGGCCACCCCGTACATGGTGCTGCTGGCCGGGTTCGCGGCGCTGCTGTCCCGGATCTCCGGCGACCCCGACGTGGTGGTCGGCGTCTCCACGGCGGGCCGGGACAGCGTCGAGCTGACCCCACTGATCGGCATGTTCGTCAACCCGGTGGCGCTGCGCTGCGACACCGGCGGCGACCCCACCTTCGCCGTGCTGCTCGACCGGGTCCGCGGTGGCCTGGTCGACGCGATGGAGCACGGGCAGACCCCGTTCCAGCGGATCGTCGAGGCGCTCTCCCCGGAGCGGGACCCGTCGGTGCAGCCGATCTTCCAGACCGCGCTGAACTTCATCCCGGACTCCGGGCTGGACCCGGCGGAGCTCGGCACCACCAAGGACGACCTGGCCTTCGACATCACCGCCGGACAGAGCCGGCTGGTCTACCGCACCGCGCTGTTCGACCGGGCCACCGCCGAGACGGTGGTCGCCCGCTACGTCCGGCTGCTCGCCGCCGCGGTCGACGACCCGACGCTGCCGGTCTCCGCGCTGCCGCTACTCGACGACGCGGAGCGCGAACTGGTGCTGGGCGCCTGGCCGGGCACCGGCGCCACCGGCCCGCTGCCGACCGTCGTCGACGAGGTGCAGCGGCGGGCCGTCGCCACCCCGGACGCCCCCGCCCTGGTCTGTGACGACGTCACCCTGTCGTACGCGGAGTTCAACGGCGCCGCCAACCGGCTCGCCCGGGTGCTGGTGGAGCACGGCGTGGGACCGGAGTCCCGGGTGGCGCTCGCCCTGCCCCGCTCCTGCGAGCTGCTGGTGGCGATCCTGGCCGTGCTGAAGGCCGGCGCCGCGTACGTCCCGGTGGACACCGGCTACCCGGCCGGGCGGATCGCCTACCTGCTCGCCGACGCCGAACCGGCGCTGGTGCTCGCCGTGCCGCAGACCGCCGCGCTGGTCCCGGCCGGCGCGCTGGTGCTCGACGGGGAGGTCGGCGCCGACCGGGCCGACACCGACCTGACCGACGCCGACCGGGTCGCCCCGCTGCGCCCCGCGCACCCGGCGTACGTGCTCTACACCTCCGGCTCCACCGGCCGCCCCAAGGGCGTGGTGGTGGAGCACCGGGCCGTCGCGGCGTACCTGGCCTGGGCGCGGGAGACCTACCCGGGTCTGGCGGGTACGGCGCTGCTGCACTCGCCGGTCTCCTTCGACCTCACCGTGACCGGCCTGCTCGGCCCGCTCACCGCCGGGGGCACCGTCCGGCTGGCCGGGATCGACTCCCCGGCCGCCCGGGCCGGCGGCCCGCCGACCTTCCTCAAGGTCACTCCGAGCCACCTGCCGCTGCTCGACGCGGAGCTGTCGCCCACCACCGACCTGGTGATCGGCGGCGAGGCGCTCACCGGCGAGCAGTTGGAGACCTGGTGGGCCGCACACCCGGGCGTGGCGATCGTCAACGAGTACGGCCCGACGGAGGCGACCGTCGGCTGCGTCGCCGCCCGGATCGTGCCGGGGGAGCCGGTGGCCGCCGGCCCGGTGCCGATCGGGCGGCCCACCGCCGGTGCCCGGGTGTACCTGCTCGACGCGGCGCTCCAGCCGGTGCTGCCCTGCGTGGTCGGCGAGCTGTACGTCGCCGGCGACCAGCTGGCCCGCGGCTACCTGCGCCGGCCCGCGCTCACCGCCGCGCGCTTCCTGCCGTGCCCGTACGGCCCGCCGGGGCAGCGGATGTACCGCACCGGCGACCTAGCCCGCTGGCGCGCCGACGGCACCCTGGACTACCTGGGTCGCCGCGACGACCAGGTGAAGGTGCGCGGCATGCGGATCGAGCTGGGCGAGATCGAGGCGGCCATGCTGGCCCACCCGGAGGTCAGTGAGGCGGCCGTGGCCGTGCGTACCGACTCGGGGGAGTCGGCGCTGGTCGGCTACCTGGTGGGCACCGCCGACCCGGCGGCGCTCGCCGCCGAGCTGGCCCGGGAGCTGCCGGCCCACCAGGTGCCGACCGCGCTCGTCGCGCTCGACGCGCTGCCGCTCACCCCGAACGGCAAGCTGGACCGGGCCGCCCTGCCCGCCCCGCCGGACACCGTGCCGGCGGACGCCTATCTCCCGCCCCGCACCGACGCCGAGAACCTGGTCGCCGAGGTGTACGCCGAGATCCTCCGGGTGCAGAAGGTCGGCGCGCTGGACGACTTCTTCACCCTGGGCGGCAACTCGCTGCGCGGCATGCGGGCGATGGCCCGGATCCGCGCCGAGGTGGACGTCGACCTGCCGATGCGGGCGCTGTTCAGCAGCCCGGTGGTGGCCGACCTGGCCGCCCAGATCGAGCAGCGTATCGCCGCCGAGCTCGACGAGCTCTCCGACGCCGAGGTCGCCGCGTTGCTGGCGGCGGAGAAGGACAGCCCCGCATGACGGACCTGATGGATCCCGCCCGGGAAGCCGCCCGCGCGGCGCTGATCGCTCAGCGGCTGCGCAGGCGACAGGCCACGCCGGCCGCCCGCGTCACGCCCCGTCCCGAGGGCGCCGAGGTGCCCCTGTCGTACGCCCAGGAGCGGGTCTGGTTCATGGACCAGCTCGCTCCGGGCGAGGCGGCGTACCACATCGCGGTGCCGCTGCGGGTGCGTGGACCGCTCGACGTCACGGCGCTGCGCGCCGCCCTCGCCGGGCTGACCGCCCGGCACGAGTCGCTGCGGACCCGCTTCCCGGCCGACGCCGACGGCCGGCCCACGGTGGTCGTCGCGGACACCGTCGAGGTGCCGCTGACCATCGTGGACGCCCCGGGCGAGGCGGCCGCCCGGGCACTGGTCGACGCCGCGGCCGCGGAGCCGTTCGACCTGGCCGCCGGCCCGCTGCTGCGCGCGCTGCTGATCCGGCTCGCCGACGACGACCACGTGCTCTTCCTCGGCAAGCACCACATCGTCGGCGACGGCTGGTCGGTGGACGTGCTGCTGCGCGACCTGATCACCCTCTACCGGGGCGGCGAGCTGCCCACCCTGCCCGTCCAGTACGGCGACTTCGCCGTCTGGGAGGGTCGGGAGCTGGACGGGCCGGCCGCCCGGACGCACCTGGACTGGTGGAATTCCCGCCTCGCCGGGATCACCCCGCTGGAGCTGCCGCTGGACCTGCCCCGCCCGGCCACCCAGACCTACCGGGGAGACTTCGTCGAGTTCCAGCTGGACCCGGCGGAGACCGAGCGGCTCACCGCGCTCACCCGGGCCACCGGCGGCACCCTGTTCATGACCCTGCTCGCCGCGTACCAGGTGCTCCTGGCCCGGCACGCCGGCCAGGACGACTTCGCCGTCGGCGCCTCCGTGGCCGGCCGGTCCGCCCCGGAGCTGGAGAACGTGGTCGGCATGTTCATCAACATGCTGCCGCTGCGCGCCGAGCTGGCCGGCGATCCGACCTTCACCGAGCTGCTGGTGCGCACCCGGCGCAGTGTGTTGGACGGCTTCGAGCACGCCGACGTGCCGTTCGCGAAGGTGGTCCACGAGCTGGGCCTGCCCCGCGACGTCAGCCGCTCGCCGGTGTTCCAGGCCATGTTCGTGCTGCAGAACTACGAGATGGGCCGGTTCACCGAGGCCTCCGACGCCACCAACGTGACCTTCGAGTGGACCCCGATGGAGCTGCGGGCCACCCGGTTCGACTTCGAACTGCACGCGGTGGAGACGACCGACGGGCTCTGGGGCAAGCTGGTCTTCAACACCGACCTGTTCCGCCGGGACACCGTGGAACGGATGGCGCAGCGGTGGTGCACCCTGCTGCGCGCGGTCGTCGCCGCCCCGGACACCCCGGTCTCCGCGCTGGACCTGCTGCCCGCCGGCGAACGGGAGCTGCTGGCCGCCTGGAACGACACCGCCGCCGACTTCCCGGCCACGCAGACCCTGCACGGGCCGATCGAGGAGCGGGCCGCCCACACCCCGGACGCCGTCGCGGTTACCATCGACGGCCGGTCGGCGACGTACGCGGAGCTGAACGCCGCCGCCAACCGGATCGCGCACCGGCTCCGCGCGGCCGGGGTCGGCCCGGAGACCCTGGTCGGGGTCTGCGCCGAACGTTCGGTGGAGCTGGTCGCCGGGCTGCTCGGCGTGCTCAAGGCCGGCGGGGCGTACCTGCCGCTGGACCCGGAGTACCCGGTCGACCGGCTGGCGTTCATGGTCGACGACGCGGCCGCGCTGGTGGTGCTGGTGCAGGAGCGGCTGCGCGACGTGCTGCCCGCCGTCGACGCGACCGTGCTGGCGCTGGACGACGTGGCCGTCTGGGCCGACCAGCCCAGCACCGACCCGACCCCGCTGGCCGGCCCGGAGCATCTGGCCTACGTCATATACACCTCCGGCTCCACCGGCCGGCCCAAGGGGGTGCCGAACACCCACCGGGGCATCGTCAACCGGCTCGACTGGATGCAGGAGACGTACCGGCTCGGCGCCGACGACGCGGTGCTGCAGAAGACCCCGGCCAGCTTCGACGTGTCGGTGTGGGAGTTCTTCTGGCCGCTGCGCACCGGCGCCCGGCTGGTGCTGGCGAAGCCCGGCGGCCACAAGGACGCCGGTTACCTGCGCGACCTGCTGGTCGCCGAGCGGATCACCATCGCCCACTTCGTCCCGTCGATGCTGACCGTCTTCCTCGCCGAGGACGGGAGCGGGGCGGCGACGGCGCTGCGCCGGGTGATCTGCTCCGGCGAGGAGCTGCCGCTGGCCACGGCGGTGGACTTCACCGCCCGGCTGCCCGGCTGCGAGTTGCACAACCTGTACGGCCCGACCGAGGCGGCCATCGACGTCAGCGCGTGGCACTGCGACCCGGCCGTCCTGACCGGACTGACCAGCGTGCCGATCGGCGCGCCGATCGCCAACCTGCGGCTGCACGTGCTGGACCCCCGGGGTAACCCGTGCCCGGTCGGGGTGGCCGGCGAGCTGCACATCGGCGGGGTCGGGCTGGCCCGTGGCTACCACCGCCGGGCGGCGCTGACCGCCGAGCGGTTCGTGCCGGACCCGTTCTCGGGCGAGCCGGGCGCCCGGCTCTACCGCACCGGCGACCTGGCCCGCTGGGTGGTCGACCCGGCCACACCGGATGCGGCTGCGGGCGTACCCGAGGGGGCGGCCGACCCCGTGACCACCGGGACGGACCCGACCAGCGGGACGGACCCGGCGGTCGCGACCCACCCGGACACCGCCCACCCGGGAGGCGGTCCTCACGGCGGCCCGGACGGGACCGGCCGGCCCGAGGGGGTCATCGAGTTCCTCGGCCGGATCGACCACCAGGTGAAGCTGCGCGGCCTGCGGATCGAGCTGGGCGAGATCGAGAGCGCGCTGCGCGAGCAGCCCGAGGTGGCCGAGGCGGCGGTGGTCGTCCGGGAGGACACCCCGGGCGACAAGCGGCTCACCGCCTACCTGGTGGGGGCGGCCGAGCACGCCACGCTGAAAGCGGCGTTGAAGCAGACGCTGCCGGAGTACATGGTGCCGGCCGCGTTCGTCACCCTCGACGCGCTGCCGCTGACCCCCAACGGCAAGCTGGACCGCAGGGCGCTGCCCGCCCCGGTGGTCACCCGCGAGGCGTCGGTGGCGCTGGTCGCGCCGCGCGACGACACCGAGCGGCTGCTCGCCGGCATCTGGTCGGAGGTGCTGGGCGTGGCGACGCTCGGCATCGACGACGACTTCTTCGACCTGGGTGGGCACTCCATGCTCGCCACCCAGGTGGTGGCGAAGATCCGCAAGGCGGAGCACGGCGGCCGGGCGGTCGGCGTGATGGACCTGTTCCAGCAGCGGACCATCCGCGAGCTGGCCGCGTTCATCTCCGGCGACGCCGAGGCCGACGGGCCACGCCGGCTGCTCTACGAGCTGACCGGGCCGATCCCGGCGGCGAAGCGGGTGCTCACCTACGTCTGCGTCCCGTACGGCGGCGGCAGCGCCATCGTCTACCAGCCGCTGGCCGACGCGCTGCCCGACGGGTACGCCCTCTGGTCGCTGGCCATCCCCGGGCACGACGTCGGACTCTCCGAGGACGGGCTGCCCTTCGACGAGCTGACCGGCCGGGTCGCCGAGGAGATCCTGGAGCGGATCGAGGGGCCGGTCGCGCTCTACGGCCACTGCGGCGTGGGCAGCGCGATCGTCGCCGAGGTGGCCCGCAAGGTGGAGGCCGCCGGACGGGAGCTGGAGGCGCTCTACATCGGGGCGATGTTCCCGTTCGCCCGCCCGAAGGGCGCGTTCGCGGCGATGCGCAACCGGCTGGAGCAGCTGCGCAGCAACCGGCACTACGCCAGCTGGCTCAAGTCGATGGGGGTGGACACCGACGAGCTGGAGCCGGAGCAGGCCGACCGGATCATCAGCAACATGCGGGCCGACTCCCGCGCCTCCGAGGAGTACTTCACCGGCCTGCTCGACCGGGGTGCGGCGAAGCTGCGTACCCCGATCGTCTCCGTGGTCGGCTCGGAGGACCCGGTCACCGACTACCACGCCGAGCGGTACGCGGAGTGGCAGTTCCTCTCCGACACCCTCGGACTGGTGGTGCTCGACCAGGCCGGGCACTTCTTCCTCAAGTACCGCGCCGAGGAGCTGGCCAAGATCGTCACCCGGGTGCACCCGGCCGTGCGGGCCGGCGACGTCTCGGCGCTGACCGCCGCCGCGCGCGGCGAGGACGCCGGCTGGGTGGTCGCCGACCACCGGCGGATCGGCGCCGACGACCGGCCGGAGCGGGCGGTGGTGCAGCCGAGCATGGGCCGGTTCGTGGCGGTCACCGCCGGTCAGCTGGTCTCCAGCACCGGTTCGGCGCTGACCGCGTTCGCCCTGCCGATCTGGCTGTTCACCCGGACCGGCTCGGTGACCGACCTGGGCCTGCTCTGGTCCCTGGCGCTGATCTGCGGCGTGCTGACCCTGCCGCTGGCGGGGGCGATCACCGACCGGGTCAGCCGGCGCCGGATCATGATGATCGCCAGCTGCGTCGCCGGCACGATCCAGCTCGGCCTCGCCGCGCTGCTCTGGACGGACAACCTCGTGCTCTGGCACATCTACGCCCTGGTGGCGTTGAGCCAGGTCGCCGGTTCGTTCCAACGGATCGCGTTCCAGTCGGCGGTGCCGCAGCTGGTGCCGAAGCGTTACCTCGGCCACGCCATGGGCATCACCCAGCTCTCCACCGGTGTGGCGATGCTGTTGATGCCGGTCTTCGCCGCCGGCCTGCTCGCCGCGATCCAGCTCAAGGGCATCCTGCTGATCGACGTGGCGAGCTACCTGGTGGCGGTGGCGACCCTGGCCGTGGTCCGCTTCCCCGACCTGCTCGGCTGGCAGCCCCGGGAACGGCTGCTGTTCGCGATTGCCAACGGACTGCGCTACTCCTGGCAGCATCGCGGCTTCCGGCTGATGCTCGGCTACTTCGCGCTGGGCAACATCTTCCTCGCCCCGGCGCTCGTGCTCACCACCCCGCTGGTGCTCTCCTTCGGCTCCGCCACCCAGGTGGCCCAGGTGGCCCTGGCGGAGGCGCTCGGCGCGGTCGCCGGTGGTGTGCTGATGTCGGTCTGGGGCGGCCCGCGCCACCGGCGGATGATCGGCGTGCTGCTCGGCAACCTCGGCACCGCGATCGGCTGTGTGCTGATCGGCCTGGACGCCTCGGTGGCGATGATCTGCGTGGGCGTCTTCTGGCTGGCCATGGCGATGACCACCGCACAGTCCATCTACGCCACCATCGTGCAGGTCAAGGTGCCGCAGCGCTTCCACGGCCGGGTGTTCAGCCTGAACCAGACCATCACCTGGTCGACCCTGCCGATCGGGTTCGCGCTGCTCGCTCCGGGCGTGACCGCGCTGTTCGAGCCGCTGCTCGCCCCCGGCGGCTCGCTCGCCGGGTCGGTGGGCGCGGTGATCGGCACCGGTCCGGGCCGCGGCATCGGGTTCGCGTACGTCTGCTTCGGGCTGATCCTCGTCCTGATCACCCTTGGCGGGTTCGCGATCCGGCTGCTGCGCCGCTTCGACATCGAGGTCGAGGACTCCCTCCCCGACGACCTGATTGGTGCGCAGGAGCGGGAACGGCGGCTCGCCGCCCGGGCCGCCGCACGCGAGCGGGAGGCGGCGCCGGTGGTGGCCTGACCCGACGGGTGGGGACCTCCGGCGCGTCCGGAGGTCCCCACCCGCACCTGGCTGGTGGCGCCGCCGAGGTGACCCGTCGAGGCCGGCCGTGGGTCGACGGGCCGGCGGCGGGGACGCCGCCCGACGGGCCGCGTACGGCGTCGCCGACGGGACGCGCCGGTCAGCCAGCCTCGGGTGGGTCGGCCAGGTCGTCCGCCGACGGTGTGCGTGCCGAAAACCCCGTCCATGCAGGTCAAGTGGCATGTCGGTACTCGTGGAGGACGCCGCCGAGTCCATCGCGTCGTCGGATAACGAAGCGGCCGAGTCGGTGCGTTCGGCGATCGGTTGGTGGAGCGGGCGCAGGGGTGCCGCCGCTCGGAGCGCCCGGTGGGACCGGTGCTCGTTGTAGAACGTCTCGTACTCGCGGAGCGCGTGCCGATCGAACAGGTGAGTGAGGCAACACCGCAGGTGATCCTCAGAGTGGCTGCCGAGCATCGCGAGCAAGGCCCGAAGTGGATCCTTCACAAGATCCGCGAGACCAGGCATGACATATCGGAAGACGAGATGAGGTCCGTCCTCTACCACCGGCTCCGGCCCGCAGATGTTCCCGGTGGGATCCACAGCTGAATGGGCGACCCAGCCTGTCAGGTGGTGGGCCAAGTCCATTCGGGGGTTGTGGCCGGGCCGGGAACCCAGTGAGGCCGAGGTGACGCCGGTAGGCGGCCCTGATCCAGGTGGTGACCGTGTCCGGCGGGAACGTCAGGTCGGCGAGGGCGACCTCGCCCGCGCCGTCCGGGCCCTGGCAGGTGGCGACGATGACGCTTGCCTCGTTCGGGTATCCGAATGAGGTGACGCTGACCGGGGTGCCCGGCAGAGTTGCCGGGACGGGTAGGGGAGTCTCGTCCTCGATCACGGTGAGGAACGCGCTGTACTGCTCGTCGACGCCGTAGGCGTCGCAGACAATCGGCTCGATCGGGTTGTCAAGATCCCGGTCGTTCGGCACGCCCGACACGGTAGGGCAGCGGGCAGCGCATTCCGACGTCCGGGTCGAGGTCTGCTGAGATGGGTGGATGACCGGTGACGAGCTGACGGTGGTGGTGGACCGGCTGCGCTGGGATCGCAGGCGGGATCCCTACCGGGGTCGGCGGGAGTACTCGCAGGCTGCCCGCCAGGTGGCCGAGGAGTGTGATCGGTTGGTCGGCGAGGGTCGGGCGGATCTCGCGGTGCCGGTGTTGCGGAAGGCCGTCGACCGCATCACCCGTGCCCTGATGTACATGGACGATTCCTCCGGGATCGTCGGAGACGACCTGCAGGAACTTATGGGCTTGTACGCGCGGGCGTGCGCAGCGGCACGGCCGAATCCGGTCAGTCTGGCAGGCTGGTTGGTGAAGCTGGAGTGCGACGGTCCCGGCTGGCCCCGCGTGATGCTGGCCGACTTCGTTCCCGCGCTGGGGGAGCGGGGCATCGCCGAGGTGCAGCGGCTGGTCGCCGAGCGGGCCCGTTCCACCGACCCGGAGTCGTGGACCGGCGCGTTCGCGGTGCGTGACCTGCGCGAGCAGCTCGCCGAGGTGTCGGGCGACGTCGACCGGTACGTCGCCGTGCTGGCCGAGCACCTGACCAACGCCGTGCAGTACCAGCGAATCGTCGAGGCGTTACGTGCCGCCGGGCGCCGGGACGAGGCGGTTGACTGGGCCCGGCGGGGCGTGGCCGCCGACCCGGGCTCGCCGTACACCGACCGGCTCCGTGACCTCCTGGTCGGCATGCTCGTCGCCGCCGGCGACACGCCGGGTGCCGTGCGGGTCCGGCGGGAGGATTTCGCACGGCATCCCACCGCTGCGCGGTACCGATCCTTGATCGACACTATGGGAACGGCCGGCGGCGACGATCCGACGACGTGGGCGATGGAGGTGCTGCGCGGCCAGATCACCGTGCAGCCGGCGTACGCCTCGGAGCTGGTTGACGTGCTGCTGGCGGCGGGTCGTGACGATGAGGCATGGCAGGAGGCCCTGCACCACCGGCGGTGGCTCGGCGGGCCGCAGTGGCAGACCCTGCTGCACAGGCGGGCCGCGACGCATCCGAAGGAGGTGATCCAGCCCTACCGGGACCTTGTCGAGCAGGCGATCCTCAACTCGGCCGACAAGCGGCGCTACCGGCGGGCGGTCGCGCTGCTAACCGCGCTGCGAGCGGTGTACCAGGCGGCCGGAGAACCCACGACGTTCGGGCGGTACCTCGCGGAGCTGCGCATCGCGCACAAGCGCCGACCGACGTTCCTCAAGACCCTCGACGCCGCTGGGCTGTAGCTGGTGTGGACCGAGGTGTCAGTTCGGTACTGGAGGCGCTTGAGCCGGTCGCGGCCGTCCGGCTGGAGGTGATCGACGCTGCGGCCGGCGAGGCTGTCGATGCCGCGGTTGAGGTGTGACCACACCTGTTCTGTGGGGTTGAGGTCGTGGACGTGGGCCGGCAGTCGGATCACGTGCAGCCAGTCCCGCATGCTGGCCCCTTGCCGGCTTGGTGGGGTTCGCAATGAATTCACCGCCTCGAAGTGCGCCGGGCAGCGGCGTCGCGTAGCAGGCGACGGGCGAGGTCTGCGGGCTCGCTGGTGGACAGCGGACCGGGCTGTGTCGGGATCAGGTAACTGCTGACTGGGTGGGATTCGTCGGCGTCCTCGAAAAGCTCCGCGAGCAGCTGGTCCAGCGCACCCGGGTCATGTGGTCCAGGAAGCGGCAGGGGTGCCGTGACCACGTCGGAGGCCCCTGGTAGCGGCACGGCTCGTTGCCGGGTGGGGCGTTCCACCGCCACCGTGCCGTCGGGGTGTTCCCCGACGGGTGCGTAGCCGGCGTTGCGGAGAGCGGTCAGGGTTTCCGCGATGGGGGCGGTGCTGGCCAGCACGGTCGGCGCGAGCAGCGTCAGGCCCAGTGTGCTCAGTGAGCGGGCGTGCAGGACCTCCTTCAAGAGCACCGGATCGTTGCTGCGCAGGCAGCAGGCGACCGGCCTGACCCGCATCGCGCCGTGCCGCCGGGCCGTATCGCTGATGAGGTATGCGAGTGGCTGCGGTACCCGGGCACCGGCGGCCCGGTCCCGTAGTGCGGTGAGCAGCTCGGTCTCGCTGCTGCCCGCGTCCAGCGCTCGGCGTACCGAGGACGGGGTGAAGCGCCACGTCGACGCGCCTCCGCGGGTCTCCCGGTCCGCCGCCACGTCCAGCAGCACGGTGAGCGTCCGCGACGGGGTTCCCACGACCACGGCGGTCAGGTCGGCCTGCAGCAGGACGGTCTCTTCCGCCGGCGCTAGCAGCCGACCCAGCACGGTCGCCAACTGTTCAGGCTGGTCCGCGGCGAGCGCCCGGCCGAGGTCACTGACTGCTCCGTGGGCGACTGCTCCCAGCAGCTGGGCCTCCCGCCACACGCCGTCGACCAGGCCGGTGTCGTCGTCGAGGTGGTCCAGCAGTATCGGGTTGCGCCACCGGGCCAACGAGACGAGGGCCTCCACGTCGGCGGCGGCAGCGCCGGGCGGCAGCCCTGCGGCCAACCTGAGCACCGCGGCTCGCAGCAGGGGCATCGCCGCGCCGTCCTCCATGTGGACCAGGGCGGGCACCGGCTGCCCCGCGCCGGCCGGTTGGTGCAGGGGAGCCCCCTCGCTGGACAGCCAACCCGCCAGCAGTTCGGTCAGCTGCTCCGCGGGCTGCTGATCGCCCCAGGTGTCGTACTCCTCCGTCGGTAGCAGGCCCGTCTCGGTCGGTGCCAGCAGTCCGGTGGTCATCGCGAGTTCCAGCCAGAGCCGGACGTGGTCCGCGCTGTCGCCGATGGTCTTGGCAAGCCGGCGCAGCTCGCGTACGCCGACCCCGCCGGTCTTGAGGGGTGCGACGGGTGTCCGGCCGCACTGTTCCAGCAGGTTCACCATCCGGGCGAGCGCGGTCGCCGCCGCCGAGGCGGATTCCCGCTCGACGGACTCCCCGTCGACCGGCCTGGTCGGTGCGGACGGCGGCGCGGGGTCGAACGGCAGCCGGTAGTCGGGTCCGCGCAGCGCCAGCGCGACCTCGCAGGGCATCTGTAGGGGTGCGCCCCAGTGGGCGGCGACGTGGATCAGTCCGTGCTCCACCGCCCACTGGGCTGGCCCTGTCCGGCGGCCGTAGCGGTAGGTCGGCTCGTCGAGGTAGGGGCCCTCCCAGGCGAGTTGGTGGAGTAGCTCCTGGGTGTCCGCGGGTGCTGTGGTGCTGATCTTCCGGACGTTCGCACCGTCGGCCAGCCAGGCGGACAGGTTCCGTACCGTGACGGCCTTCTGCGTGCCCGCGGGTACCCCGAGCGTCCGGGCGACCCGGCGCAGGTCATCGGCGCGCTGCTCGGTGAGCAGCGCGGACAGCGGCGCCCCGAGACCCAGGGGGCACGGCCAGACGTGCCCCAGCGGTACGGTGCGCAGGCGGTCACCGTCCGGCCAGGCCACGGCGACCTCCCCCAGCCGGACGAGCGCCGCCTCCAGGTCGGCGTCGTCGCTGGCCACGCCGAGGGCCCCCGCCAACTCTGCCCGATCGCATCCATCGCCCAGTGCCGCCAACGCCTCGGCGATCTGCAGCTCCGGTCGGCTCAGTCGGAGCAGCGCGACGCCGATCAGCGGCGCAGCACTCAGCCGCTCGGCCAACTCGGTCATCGTCGCGGGCTCCGGCGGCAGCAGCGCCTCCGGTCGTGCGGCGATCAGCTCACTGAGCTGCTCAGGCGTCAGAGCTGCCAGGTGGGTGATGAGACTCCGCACGCGCCAGGCTCCGTCCTCCGTCGGCTCGATGAAGCGACGCTACGGCATACCCTCAGAGACACCCGGGCGCGGTCCCCCTCCCGGAGAACGTCCGACTCCGGCTGCACAGGTGTGCGCAGTGCTGTTGATGTGGCTATGTGGCCTGCCCAAGACCGCCGGTGGGTGGCCGCGCCGGTGACGCTGGGATGCGACGATCCCGGCTGGCCTCTCACAGAGTATTCCTGAACGCCGATTCAGGACGCCGGCCGTTCGATCCAGGTCATCCAGGCAGGCATGTGTGCGTATGGTTCAACTCGCTCCTCCGACACGAACCCCCACGGCTCGATCTGTTGTCGGATCACAGATCGGCTGCCGGCTGTCTAGTCCCACCACGTGCTTGACGAATCCGTCCCAGCACATGCACGACAGCCGGCCTTGGTTGCTCAGTCGACCCGGCTACAGTCGGTGACACCCGAGCGCCTGGGGCGCACTCACAGCCGATGAGCGAGCACGGAGGCTCGCGATTCAGCTCACCCTTCGGTTGCGATTGCCGCGATGGCGGCGTGCGGCCGATGAGTGCCTTCGCTGGGCCGCTGCAGGCGCTCGACTTCCGTGAAGCCGGCTCGCGTCAGTCGCTCGGAGAACTCGTCGACGGGCCAGCGATAGGCGGTCACGACTTTGTGGTCGAAGGCGGCGACCTCGTCACCGTCGAAGAGACCGAGCACTAACGTTCCGCCTGGGGCCATTGCTCGCCGGAACTCAGCGAGCACGACGTCGAGATCTTGCGGCGGCAGATGGATCAACGAGCCCCAGGCCAGGATGCCGGCGACGGAGTGGTCGGCAACGTCGAGGTTTTCCATCGACCCGAGTTGATACCTAACGCTCGGATGGGCCGCCTGCGCATGGGCGATGAACTCGGGGACCATGTCGATTCCCGTTGCGTCGACGCCCAGCGAGCGAAGGTAACCGGTGATATGGCCAGGCCCGCAGCCCAGATCGAGCACCGTGCCAGGTCGGCCCGCCAGATGTCGCCCGATGAAGGCGAGGTCGTCGGCGTGTACCTGCTCGCGTGTACCGAACAGCCCGATGTAGAGCTCTGCGACGGACGCATATGCCTGCCGGACCTGCTCCATGTTCACCGCGTGACTATATGAGCTCTTGGATTGGCAGAGCAGGCCCGGGACCAGCGCAGGGAAGCGCGTCGATTCTTGCGGTGCCCGCTTCCGGCAATCCGAGCGCAAGGTCAGATGCGCAGGTAGCCGCGATGCGCGCCCCTGTCGCGGTCCGTGAGGGCTTCCGCGACTCCTCTTGAGGATCATGACGGGCATCAGGTGGGACGCGAGCGTCAAGCATGTCGTGTGACAGGACAAGATCGGCTGCCGGCATGTCGGGCTTCAGTTGATGCGTTACGGATCGATGTCACATGATCCGTGACCATGCCGGCTAGACGATCTTGAGGGAGAGCTCGGGACTAGGCCGCATGAGCAAAAGCGGACGCATACGCTGATACCGACCCAGGATCGGTAGGAGCGGGCGGGCCGGTGACGACGAGTGGAACAGGCGGACTGGTTCGCAGGCTCGAGGACGTCGCGCGAGCGTCGTTCCTGGAGCTGTTCTTCGATGTGGTGTTCGTCTTCGCGCTCCGCGCGCTCGCCCAGCAGCTGTTCAATAATCTGACCTGGTCCGGCGCGTTCCAGGCACTGGTGCTGCTGCTGGCCATCGGATGGGTGTGGTCCCTCACCGCGCGGGTGACCGGACAGTTGAACCCGCGGCGGCCGCCGGTACAACTGCTGGTCCTCGCCACCATGGTGGGTGCCCTGGTGCTCTCCGCGGCGGTCCCCGAGGCGTTCGGCAAGACCGGCTTGATCTTCGCGGTCACCTACCTTGCCATCCAGATCGGCCGCAGCCTGTTCCTCGTGCTCCTGTTGCGGGGCCAGGAGCTGCAAAATATTGCTCGCCGGGCGGCGATCTGGCATGCCGCCACCGCGGTGCCCTGGCTGGCCGGGGCGGTCGCCTCGGGCACAGCACGTACGGCGCTGTGGACACTCGCGGTTGTCCTCATCTACGCCGCACGACGGTTCAGCTACCCCCTGCCAGGACTCAGGCGCCTGGCCGGTGCGCAGGTGCCGGCCGGCGGCGAGTACATGGCCGACCGCCACCGCGCACTGTTCGTCATCGCCCTCGGCGAAGTAATCCTGGCCATCGGATCGAGCCTCACCGGTCGCGGCTTTTCCACCGACCAGACCGTGGCGTTCGTGGTGACATTCGCCGGCACGGCATTGATCTGGCGGATCTACATCTTCCGCGCCGGAGAAGACATGGGGCCGGCCATCCAGGCCTCCGCCAACCCTGACCTGCTCGGCACCCTGGTGTCCTACGCCCACCTGGTCATGATCGCCGGCCTCGTCGTCACCTCGGTCGGCGCCCAACTGGTCATCAACGACCCGTTCGGCCATCCACGAGCGGCCGCGACCGTCACCATCCTCGGCGGCACCGCGCTGTTCCTCGCCGGTCGGACCCTCCTGCAATACCTGGTATTCGGCCGCGTCTCCAGCAGCCGCGTCATCGGGCTGATCGCGCTCGCCTGCCTCCTGCCGCCGATGCTGCTCCTGCCACCGCTCGTCAACGCCTTCGCTACCGGCACAGTCCTCACCGGCATCGTCATCGCCGACAACATTCGCGTACGACGGCACCCCGCACCGATCTCCCCACCAGGTCCCCACCGCCCCAGCGACACGTGACCAGGACCGCCGAGCGCCACTCTCTCCGTCAACGTCACGATGGGCGGGAGTGTCGCGCATCATGTGGAACCAATCTGTCACTCATCAAGCGGAGTACGACAATCGGCTGCCGGCTGGACTGCCGGCGATGTTGTGCAAAGTTTCTGTACGTCTTCAAGGCGGCCCTGAACGGGCCGCACGCGCCGCCGCCTGGGCGCGCGCCGGCCGCTGCCGCTGGCGCTCTGCGGCCGTCACGCCTGACGCCCGGCGGCTGGCGCGAAGGGCGGGGAGCCAGGAGGGCCACCGCAGAACGACAGGCCGTTGATCGGTAGGTGGTGGGCCGGCAGCCGGCCGGGGCGCGGCGGCCGTCGCCTCGCCGCGCCGTAGGGCGAGTCACCGCCGGCCGTGGTGGGGATGCGGCGCGGAATGTGCGGGGCCGCCCCTCCATGGTCAAGGGCGCTTCGGGTCGCTGCGCGACGGCCCTGCGGTCCGCCCTTGACCCTGGAGCCTCTGCGACCCCTCGGGCCGGCGTCGCCGGCAGGCCAGGGGCCTGCCCAGGGTGCGCGCGCCGCATCCCCACCACGGCCTCGTCGCGAGGCAGCCGCGTCAAGGCGATGTTGGGGCTGGCGCTCGCGACGCAGCGGGGTCGCCTAGGGCGCGTCGCAAAGTCCGGGCTCGTGGCCGTAGTGAGCGGATGAAGAGGGTTTGGGTCAGCCTGGGGCGAGGAGGCAGAACTCGTTGCCTTCCGGGTCGGCGAGGACCGTCCACGGGACATCGCTCTGGCCTAGGTCGATGGCGGTGGCGCCGAGAGTCCGCAGTCTGGCCGCCTCGGCCTCTAGGTCGTCACCTGGGTATGGGCGGACGTCGAGATGGACGCGGTTCCACATGGTCTTCACGTCGGGTGTGCGGAGGAACTGCAGGTATGGGCCGACGCCCTTGGCGGAGCGCAGTACCGCGTTGTGGTCGGTCACCTCGTGCAGGGTCCAGTCCATGGCCTTGCCCCAGAAGCGGGCCATGGCTCGCGGATCCGCGCAGTCGACCACTACCGCGGCGATCGGTCCGGTGTCTCGGTAAAGCGGTCGGGGGTCCAGCACGCAGAACTCGTTGCCCTCTGGGTCGGCCATGACCGTCCATGGGACGTCGCCCTGGCCTACGTCGGCGGGTGTTGCGCCGAGATCCTTCAGGCGCGTGACCACCTCCGCCTGATGGGCCGCCGAGGTGGTGGCGAGGTCGACGTGCACGCGGTTCTTCACCGTCTTGGGTTCCGGGGAGGCGATGAGGTCGAGGCAGACGGCGGCGGGGTCGGGGTAGACGAAGCCCTCGGGTTCGAGGTTGGTCACGCCGGGTCCCTCGCTGGAGACTCCCCAGCCGAGCGCCTCCGCCCAGAAACCGCCCAGCGCGGAATCGTCCCGAGCCTTCATGTTGATTTGAACAAGCCGCGTTGCCATGCCGACGATGCTAGCGGCAGCCTGGCACATCAAGATCAGCCGAACTGATCTCGGCACGTCCGGACGGCAGCCGGGCCAGCTCGGCGTGACGCCGCGTAGCGCGCGGATCGCGGCAGATCCGGCCGTTGCGCGCTCAGCCGACGCGCTCGGCCAGCGAGACGATGATCCCTTCCGGCCCCCGGACGTAGGCCATCCGCCAAGCACCCTCGTACTCGCCGATGCCACCGACCAGTCCGTAGCCCTCGCTCGCTGCCCAGTCGACAGCGGCCTGCAAATCGTTGACCTCGAAGGACACGTTGCGCAATCCCAGCTCGTTGGACATGGCGGCCGGCGAGCCCGGCACGGAGTCGGGCCGCACGAACCTCGCGAGCTCCAGGCGGGCGCCATCGTCGGGCGACTTCAGCATGACGATCTCGGTACGGGAGTCGGGAATGCCGCAGACCGTCTCCAAGAACTCGCCCTCGACGAACGCCCTACCCTCGACCTCCAAGCCGAGCGCCACGAAGAAGGCGGTCACGACATCGAGATCTGCGACCGTGATGCCGACGTGGTCGAAGCGTCGTACATATGACATGGACCGTGCTCCCGTCGTCGTATCGAACATGTATCTGCCACGGCAGGCGGCGTTCACAGTACCTAGGCCAACCGAGGAGGCCGCTCGTCACCGTGCGAACGTCCACAACTCGGCTACTTAGCGCGCGCAGTGCGGCATGTAAGTACATGGCGACACCGGAGTTCTGATCAGCAGGTCGACACCCAGAACCGCAACTTGTCGCCACGCTGATCTTCCAGGACCCCGCCGTTACGCTCAATCGCCTTGCGCGAGGCGACGTTGTCGATGTCGCAAGTCACGAGCGCTAACTCGATACCAAGACTGCGCGCCACCGGCAGGGCGGCTCGCAACATCGTCGTAGCGTGCCCGAGGCGACGCGCCGAAGGCCGGACATCGTAGCCGATGTGACCCCCCACCTCGCACAGCTGAGGGGTCAAGCGGTGCCGGACCGCGATCCGACCCAGGTATTCGTCGTCCTCGACCCACCACAGCGTCGTTGACGGTACGTAGGCTTCGGGACGAGGTGAGTCCTCCCGAGCCTGGGCGAGGAGCCAGTCGACGTAGCGCGCGAACCCATCCGGCGCCGAGGACCACGAGTGGCCGAACCGACGAATCTCGTTACCGATCACGGTGCCATCCGCGGCGCTACCACGTCCTTCGCTGCGGAACTCCGCCATCGCGCTGAGGAACGAGCGGCGTAGCCGCACGGTGGGCAAGCTCAGCATCGCCATGCCGATATTGCTATCCGACAAGGCTGTACTGTCGCATCCTCAATTCGGCAAAGCAGGGCGTTCCCACGAGCGCAGGCCGGCTACAGGCGGTGACGGGTGCCCCGGGGTCGGCGCGCACGACCGGCGGCAGATCCGGATACCTGGCCAAGGCTGAGACCGCTAGGCAAGCACCAGTGCGGACATACGGCCACCGAGGAAGAGCGCAGCCCTACCGCGCGCGCTTCGCGTCGAGCCGTTCGGGCACCGGCCAACGCACGTCGCGGGCCAGCCGGAGCTTCTCGAAGATCCAGATGAGCCGGGCGGCGGGGTCGAGCTGGCCGCGCAGGACGCCGTGGCGGGCTCCTGTGGGATCGGCGTGATGGGAGTTGTGCCAGCTCTCGCCGAAGGAGAGGATCGCCAGGGGCCAGAAGTTGGTGGCCCGGTCCTTGCTGACGAAGGGCCGGTCGCCCACGACGTGGCAGATGGAGTTCACCGACCAGGTGACGTGGTGCAGCACGGCCATGCGGACCAGCCCGGCCCAGAAGAAGGCGCTCAGCGCGCCCGCCCAGGTGCCGGTGACGAGGCCGCCGATCAGTGCGGGCGTGAGCAGGGACACCGCAGCCAGCGGCCCGAAGAGGCGGTCGACCACGCGGATGTCGCGGTCGGCGAGCAGGTCCGGGGCGAAGCGGGACCGGTTGCTCAGCTCTCGCCGGAACATCCAGCCGATGTGGGCGTGGAACAGGCCCTTGAGCACCGCGGTGACGCTGGTGCCGTAGCGCCAAGGCGAGTGGGGGTCGCCTTCGCGGTCGGAGAAGGCGTGATGGCGGCGGTGGTTGGCGACCCACTGGGTCGGCGAACCCTCGACGGCGAGCGATCCGGCCACGGCCAGCGCGATGCGCAGTCCGCGCCGCGCCTTGAACGACCCGTGGGTCAGGTGGCGGTGATATCCGGCCGCGATACCGAACCCGCTGATCAGATAGGTGGTGATCGCCAAGGTCAGGTCGACGCCGGACAGCCCCCAGCCCCACGCGACCGGCATGGCGGCGAGGAGAGCGATGAACGGGGTCACCACGAAGATCCAGATTGCGACCGCACCTGCTCTGGTCTGCGGCGCGGCGAGCAGCGGCTTGGGTTCGTTCACGGTGCGGGGGACATCGAGGCGATCGACGACCGCCGGTGGACTGGTCGCGCCCATGCGACTCCTGTCTGAGATTCGGTGGTGGGGTTCGTGCTGGCCCGTTAGCGACATGGCCGGGACGACGGGTTCCCGGCCATGGTTACGATTGCTCAGAGGACGCGTACGCCCGCTGCCTGCGGGCCCTTTGGCCCTGCACGATGTCGAACTCGACCCGCGGGCTCTCGGTGAGGCTGCGGAAGCCGTTCGACTGGATCTCAGAGAAGTGGACGAAGACGTCGGCGCTGCCGTCGTCGACGGAGATGAAGCCGAAGCCCTTGTCGTCGTTGAACCACTTCACGGTGCCCTGTGCCATATGTCTCGTCCTTGGGAGTGGGAGCCGCACGCTGCGGCTATCCGAGCCGTTTGCCCCGGCGGCCACATCCGCCCGAAGAGGAAGACGAAACCACCCGCGCTACCTGATCCGCGGATGTCAAAAGATCAACTACTGAAACACGCAAAATCACGACCTGTAGGAAATCAACTCTCCCACACCTGCCCTTATTCCCGCCCGGGCGGATTCGGCCCTCTCCTGGAAACGCTGTGACGAGGACAGACTCGGGCGCGGGCACGGTCGCCGGACTCAGCGGCGTCGTGTGGAGGGCGTGTTCGCGCAGCCCGCGTACACACGGGCAGTCGACCCTCGGCCCCGCTCGGGGGCCGCTCGGCGGGGAGGGCCGGCGCGAACAGGTAGCCCTGCATCACCGACAGCCGCTCGACGCAGTTGTCAGCGAAGGCCGGTAGCCCCCCGACTGGTTGAGGCGACATTCTGCATGGGCGAGCTGAACCGCCCGTAGCTGGGGACCACCTGGGGACCGGCGAGCCTTCAGGTGAGCACTCAGTGCCATTCCGGCGGTCGTAATCGATCGGCGATCGGGGTGCAAATACCGCTGGGTCGTGGTGAGCGACCCGTGCCCGGCGATCTTTCGCAGGACGTGCACCGGTACGCCGGCATCTGCGGCGCTTGCCGCCATGGCGACCTTGGAACTCGTATGGAGCAGTCGGCTGCGCGAGAGGCCGAAGACTGCCCCATGATCAGGCCGCCGCCAGGCCGTCGGGCGGCAAACAAGGACGACAAACGACGACCACTGGCGACGGACCCCGCCCAGGTCACAGCCGGTAGGCGATGCCCGTACCAGTCGAAGCCTGAGCGCCTTACCTGTAGTTGGTGAACTGCATCCTGATCTTCGAGGACCGTATGGATAGGGTGCCGGCGGGAGGCGGTTGTGCTAGCTAGTTCCTGGCGAGAAGCAGCCAGGTGAAGGGCTGAATGCCGCCGTCGGGGGTCCGATGGTGTTCACGGTTCGCGCGTAGTATCCGCCAGCCAGGGAAGTGTTCGGCGAGCTGGCTCGGGGCGTAGCGGGCGACCGGCAGGCCGGAGCAGCGATCAGGGCCGTCGGCGGCGAAGGTCGCGATGATGATGTAGCCGTCCGGTTGGAGTGCGGTGTGAAGGACGTCGAGGTAGCGGGTGCGGTCGTCCGGGCTGGTGAGGAAGTGGAAGACGGCCCGGTCGTGCCAGACCTTGTAGCGACGTTCAGGCTTCCACGTCAGCAGATCTGCGACGATCCAGGCGACTGTGCGGGCGTTCTGGCCGAGCCGCTGTTGTGCGGCTTTCAGGGCGGGCGGCGAGATGTCGAGGACGGACACGTCGCGGAACCCATGCTCGAGCAGGCGGTCGACGAGCACGGAGGAGCCGGCGCCGACGTCGAGGATCGGGTCGTCTGCGCCGACATCTGTGGCGGTGAGCAGTTCCAGCGATAGTGTGGGCTCGGGTTGGAACCAGCTGACCTCGGTAGTTCGCTTCTGCTCGTAGACGCCGGTCCAATGCTCCGCAGTCACAGTCGTTCCTTCCGCGAACTCGCCCACGGCGGTCTGGCCGTGGATCACACGCTGCCGAGCGCCTCGCGCGGGCCCGTCACACCCTTACCCGCGCTGCCGACCTTGACGCGTGGATTTGATCGCGCGGAGCCGCTCGACGGTGCCGAGCTTGGAACGCTGGCTTTCCTCCAGGACGAAGCCGGCGTCCTGGACCAGCGGCAGCGGGTGGCGGGTCTGATAGTCGCCAGCGAACCGGAGCGTGGCCTTCTCCCATAGGCGTTGCAGCGTCAGGATGAGGCGGTTGTTGGCGGCGACGTGGTCGAGTAGGACGAGGCGGCCGCCGGGGCGTAGCACGCGGTGCATTTCGGCGATGGCGGCCCGGTCGTCGGCAACGCTGCACAGGGACAGCGTGCAGATGACCGTGTCGAACGAGGCGCCGTCGTACGGCAACTGTTCCGCGGGCGCTTCGGCGAGGTCGACGTTGAGGCCGAGGTCGGCGGCGCGCTTGCCGGCGGCGGCGAGCATCGCGGGGGAGAGGTCGACACCGGTCAGTCGGGTGCCGGGCGGGTAGTGGGGGAGGTTGAGGCCGGTGCCGATGCCGACCTCCAGCACGTCGCCTTGGGCCTGGGCGCAGACCCACGGCCGCTGGTCGCGG
This sequence comes from Micromonospora sp. RTP1Z1, assembly GCF_033804685.1. Classification (NCBI taxonomy): domain Bacteria; kingdom Bacillati; phylum Actinomycetota; class Actinomycetes; order Micromonosporales; family Micromonosporaceae; genus Micromonospora; species Micromonospora sp. RTP1Z1. The sequence goes on along the minus strand of NZ_JAPFQV010000006.1, from coordinate 59,511 downwards.
CCGATGAGCAGGGGTTCGAAGCTTCGCATCTGGCGGTCGTAGCCGGGGGCCATGCGGTCCCAGATGCGCCGGTTGCGGTCGAGCGGATCGACGGTCATGGTGGCCTCCGATGGTCAGATGACGGTGCGGCGATAGGTGCGGACGGCCAGCGGCACACAGACCGCGGTGATGGCTGCGGCCCAGAGCAGTGCCAGGCCGACGTGCGCGCCGACGGTTTGGCCGGCGGGCAGCGCCCCGGGGCCGAGAATGAGGCCGCGTACCGCATTCGCGGTCACGGTGACGGGTTGGTGGGTGGCGAAGGGTTGAAGCCATGCGGCATCGACTGCGCCGGTACGAAGACGGCGCTGGTGAACCCGAGCGGGAACACCACGATGTACACGGCGGCCTGGACGGCTTCGGCGGTGCGCACGAGTAGCCCGAGGACCGCCATCGCCCACGACCAGGCGTACCCGAAGGACAGGGCGACCGCGACGCCGGCGACCAGGCCGAGGAAGCTGGTCTGCCAGCGGAAGCCGATCAGGAACCCGACGCCGGCCATCAGCGTGAGCGTCCCGGTCGAGCGGGCCAGGTCGGAGAAGGTGCGCCCGGCCAGTACGGCGACCCGCGACATCGGCAGGGACCGGAACCGGTCGATGGTGCCTTTGGCGAGGTCGTCGGCGAGCCCGGACGCGGTGCCGGCACCGCCGAAGAGCGCGAACTGCGCCAGCAGGCCGGGGACGAGCCAGTTGACGTACTTCCCGCCGGTCGCCGGCGGCAGCGCGGTTTGCACGGCACCGCCGAAGACGTAGGTGAACATCACGATGAAGACGACCGGCATGATGCTGGAGACCAGCAGCACGCCGGGCAGTCGTACGGTGTGGAGCAGGTTGCGCCTGGTCAGCACGACGATGTCGCGGGCGGCGCGACGCAGTCCCGGCGCGTGTGCAATCGCGGAGGTGGTGGCTGCGGTGGTATTCACCGGGCAGCCCTCGCGGTGCTGGTCGACGGTCCGGTGAGACTAAGGAAGGCCTCATCGAGTGTTGGCTTACGCAGGCCGATCGTTACCGGTGCCACGCCGGCAACATCGAGCTGGTGCAGCACGTCGTGCAGTGACCGTTCCCCGTGTGGCGCCGAGACAACGATGGGCGATCGCGGGCCGTCGGTCCGCAGCGCGGCGTAGATGCCACCGAGCGCGGCGAGCGTGTTGGGGCGGTCGTGGTCGGCCACGTCGAGTTCGACCACCGCGTCGCCGACGCGGTCCTTGAGTTGGTCGGTGGTGCCTTCGCTGACGATGCGGCCGTGGTCGATCAGGGCGATTCGGTCGGCGAGCCGGTCGGCCTCGTCGAGGTACTGGGTGGTAAGCAGTACTGTCGTGCCGCCGTCGACGAGGTCGCGGACCAGGTCCCACAGGTCGCGTCGGCTGGCCGGGTCGACGCCGGCGGTCGGCTCGTCGAGGAACAGCACGGGTGGAGCGCCGACTAGGGACGCGGCCAGGTCGAGCCGTCTACGCATGCCGCCCGAGTAGGTGCGCACAGGGCGGTCACCGACGCCGGCAAGGTCGATGCGTTCCAGGACGTCAGCGGCCCGCCGGCGGGCCTCGCGCCGGGTCAACCCGTAGAGGAGGCCGACCATTTCGACGTTCTCGCGCCCGGTCAGGTAGTCGTCGACCGCCGCGTACTGCCCGGCCAGGCCGATCCGGTTCCGCACGCCGGCCGGGTCTCGGCGTACGTCGAGCCCGGCGACCCGGGCCGCGCCGGTCTCCAGCGGGAGAAGGGTGGCCAGGACGCGGATCAGGGTGGTTTTTCCGGCGCCGTTTGGGCCAAGCAGGCCGTAGACGACGCCGGAGGGCACCCGAAGGGTCAGTCCGTCCAACGCCCGTTGGCCGCCGCGGAAGGTCTTCACCGCGTCCTCGACCAGGATGATCGGGTCGTCCATCGGTACCTCCCGCATGTCGACTTCAGAATGTAGACGCTAGCGTTTACATGACTGGTTGTAAACTGCGCAGACCAGGCAGCGGGAGGTGACGTGGCGGAAGAGGTGAGCCAGGCGACTCGACGCCTGCCGCGGGCCGAACGGCGGGAACAGATCATCACGGCCGCGACACGAGCCTTCGGTGCCGCCGGCTTCGCCGCCACCAACCTGGACGACATCGCCGCCGAGGCGGGCGTCAGCCGAGCAATCCTGTACCGCCACTTCGACTCCAAGACCGACCTGTACCAGGCGGTCCTCGACAGCGCCTGCGGCCGGTTGATCGCTGCCGTCGGAGCGGACGAGTTCACCGAGGCGAGCATCCCGGGGCTGCTGCGCGCAGCGGCGGAGGACCCTGCCGGTTTCCGGCTGCTGTTCCACCACGCCGCACGGGAACCGGAGTTCCGGCAGGCGATGGACCAGTTCAGGGTGGACATGACGACCGTCGCCCACAAGCACCTCGCCGGCAGCATCCCGGACCTGCAGTGGGCGGCCTGGGCCGCGCAGCTCGTGCCGACCGTTGCCATTGCTGCGGTCACGGCCTGGCTCGACGCGGGTCAGCCCGATCCAGACCGTGCCGCCGACCGGATCATCGAGGCGGTCAACGGCGTGATCGCCGCCGCGCAGCGCGCCTGACTACGTCCGGCCGCAGACGATGACAGAGCAGCGTGATCTCTATGGGGTTGGCGGTCAGTGCCAATGCCTGTTCGGCCCAGTCAGCACAGAGTCAGCAAACCGGCCGCTAGGAAGGGCACCGAAATCACCGCTGAGATCTACATGTTCGGCGAGCTGGTCGCTGACCGTCGTCTGCGCCGCTGCGAACAGCGGACGCGTCCGATCCCCGCCTCACGAGAGTAGAGGCGCTAGGAGGCGGCACGGGGACCGACCGATCCGGGCCTGTGAATGTTCGCGTCCGTGGGTCGGTGCCGCGGGTGGGTCATGGTCGGCTGTTGAGGAATCCGATCACGGTCGCGCCCCACCAGCCGACCTGGGAGATCAGTACCACGAGGAAGGTGCGGGCAAGCAGGCGCCGGGGCAGGTTGGCGGGGTGTGCCGCCCGCTGTCGTGGTCGTCCTCGGATGCCCTTGATGGGTGGGATCTTGACGACCAGGGGCAGCAGTTGGGTGGCGTCGTGGCGGTTGCCGCCGGTCAGCGTGACGGCGAGGGGGATGCCGCCCGCGTCAACAAGATCCCACAGAACACCTTGCGATCATCCAGAGGCCGGGGAACCGGTGCCGACGGGGTGGCAGCAACGGCTCGATCACCCCTCCTCACGTTCAGACGGAACGATCCTCACGTCCACCGGTTACGCCCAACATTATTTCGTTAGGAGTTCTAGGTCACTGTTGACGTACCGAAGGGCGCATCCGCGAGGTAACGCTTCGACCATCGTCAACGCGCTGGTCAGGCTCGCGCTACCCCCAGTCAGCCCGTGACATGATTGCGCCCATGGGGAAGCAGCAGGACGTCGGCGGGCCCGACCGTCACAGCGGGTCAGGTACCACCGCCCACCGTGCGACCGGTGGCAGCGCCGACGCGCGGCTCGCCCTCGCGCAGGACCCCGCAACGCCACAGATGACCCTCTTCGACTTGGCGTCCGACCCTTCGGCCGTGGTCCGTAAGGCGGTCGCGGCCCGGACCGACGCACCCGCCCAGGCACTGCGACCGCTGACCCGGGACCATGATCGTCAGGTCCGGGAGGCTGTGGCGAGAAACCCTTCGACCTCGGTCGCCAATCTCTTGCGTCTCGTCAAGGACGCCGACCGGTGGGTCCGCTGGGCGGTCGCCGGAAACCCGGCTAGCGACGAGTCGGTTCGCCGGGTGATGTCAGAGGCACCCGACAAGGAGCTTCGTGGTCTCCTCGCGGAGGTGCGGGAGTTGGAGCCCGATCTGGCCGCCAGGCTGATCGACGACGTCTCACCCGAGGTACGGGAACGACTCGCCACCCACACCCACGACCCCGGCGTGATCACCGCCCTGATGGCCGATCGCACCGTACGGGTACGCAAGGGGGTCGCCCGCAACCCGCGGACCACCGCCGAGCAGCGCAGGGCGCTTGCCCAGGACCCCGCGGTCGACGTCCGTGCCGCGCTGGTCCGCGCGGTCGAGCTGGACGAGGCGGATCTGGAACGCCTGGTTGACGACCGTTCGGTGCAGGTCCGACTGGCGATGGCAACATCCGAGGTCATCCCGCCGCACATCCGGCGGGCCCTCGGCCGCGATCCCGACGACATGGTGGCTGGCGCGGCGCGGGATTTCCGCCCGGCGTCTGGCAACTCCCCGGTGATAAGGGCTCCACGCCTCGGTCACCGGCGCTCCGGGTCCGGCCCAGATCGACCGGGCGGCGCCGCGCGCTAAGGCCGGCGGCATGTCTGCCACGGCCCATGCAGGGCGGGCCAGCCGCTGAAGACCTACTAACCTCGCGCCTTGAGATTGCCCGGTGGGGCGGTGTGGCAGGGTGATCCAACGGCCGAGGAGAAAGGTTCGTGAGCCGGCCCGACCCGCACCGCTCGATCGCGCTGCTGATCGGAACCGCGTCGCACGACGAGTCGTGGCCGGGTCGGCTTGAGGATCTGCCGGCTGTACGGGCGAACGTCAGCGAACTTGCGCGTCTCATCACCACGGCCCCAGTCGGACTCGTCGCGCCGGAGCGGTGCTACCAGCTCACCGCGACGAGCGGAGGGCTGAGCCGGACCGCTGTGGTGCTGCTCGTGGTGACCGCTCCGCCCGACTTCGGCCTCGCCGCGACGCCGACCTCCGCCAGCGTCGTCGCGGGGTCCAGCGCCGGCTACACGATCGGCGTCACCGGCCTGAACGGCTTCACCGGTACCGTCGCGATGAGCCTGGGCGGCCTGCCGGATTCGGTCGGGACGGCATCGTTCTCGCCGTCGGTCGTCGTCGGATCGGGCAGCGCGAGCCTGAGCATCGCGACGTCCGGGTCGGCGCCGCCAGGGACGTACGCCTTGACGGTGACGGGTACGAGCGGCTCGACCAGCCACTCGACCGGGATCACGCTGGTGGTCACGCCAGCACCGGACTTCTCGGTGACCATCTCGCCGTCGTCGGCGACGGTGCTGCGGGGCGGGACCGCCACCTACACGGTGTCGACCTCGGCGGTCGGCGGGTTAACGGGCGCGGTGGCATTGTCGACAGCCGGCCTGCCGTGGCTCGTCAGCCAGCTTCACGCCGAACCCCGTCAGCGCCTCCGGCGCCTCCACCCTGCGGGTGAGCACCACCAGCCGGACTCCCCGCGGCACGTTCACGATGCTCATCACCGGCACCAGCGGCTCCGTGGTCCACCAGGCCACGGCGACGCTGGTGGTCCGCTAACCCCGCTAACAAGGCCACGCCGGCGTCTCCGCCACCCCCGGATGGTGCAGGTGAGGCTGGGAGGCGAGGTCGGCGGTCAGCACCTCGACGCGGTCGTCGCCGACTTGTGCGGCGACCCGCCGCCTCACCAGTTCGCCACTGTTGCGGTTTCAGACCACAATCACCATGGTGCTGCCCAGCCCAGCAAGTTGGGTCGTGATCACATGGCCCATCCCGCCAGCGGCTCCGGTGATCAGGCTGACCTTGCCGGTCAGATTCACTTCACCGCAGTCATGCGGCGATCCGTGGGGACTGGTTCGGGCGCACAATCGTCCAGTCGACGGTGGAGGCTCGGATGAGCCTTTCCATTTCGTCTTTGTCGCGCATCTTGTCGGCCAGCATCGCCCACAACATCCGCGAGTAGAGCGAACGGTCGTGCATCTCGGCGGCGCCATGAGCGCTCACCACGATCAGTCGTCGCACCCCGGTCCGCGTCGTCGGACCGAGAATCGAGCGGATGCCGTCGGCGCAGACGCTCACCGGTCCCTTGGCGTTGGTGCCCAGCGCACTGATCACCACATCGCGGCCACTCACCGCATCATCGACCAGTTCGGCGCTGTTCAGGTCCGGTACGACGGCGATCTGCAGACCGGGTCGGGCCTGCAGGGCTTCCGGGCGGCGCACCACCGCGGTGTGACCTCCGATACCTCCCGGCCGACGGGGAATCAGCCCACCGGATCCGGGCTTGGAGCCGAATGTGACTCCTGCCCTGTTCTCCGCCCGGCTGCGCAACGACGACCGGTCGGCGGCGATCCGATGACCGCCACCGTCGACGCCCCCGAGGGCCCGGCAGCCCCGCTGACGCCGGGTGACCTGATGAGCCCCCGGCAACGCCTGCGGCTCGTCCTCGTGCTCGGGTCGCTCATCGCGGTGGGTCCGCTGACCATCGACATGTACCTGCCCGCGCTTCCCGCGATCGTCGCCGATTTTCAGACCACGTCGGCGGCGGTCCAACTGACCCTCACCGGCACGCTGGCGGGCCTCGCCCTCGGCCAGTTGCTGATCGGCCCGCTGTCCGACGCTGTCGGCCGGCGCGCGCCGCTGATCGCCGGCATCGTGCTGCACGTCGTGGCGTCGGTGCTCTGCGTCGTCGCACCGAACATCGCCGTTCTCGGTGGATTGCGGGTGGTGCAGGGCCTCGGCGTCGCGGCAGCCTCGGTGGTCGCGATGGCCGTGGTCCGCGACCTGTTCAGCGGCGCGGCCTTCGCCACGCTGCTCTCCCGGCTGCTGCTGGTCATGGGGGCGGCGCCGATCCTCGCTCCGACCCTCGGTGGCGGACTGCTGCGTTGGACGGACTGGCGCGGCGTGTTCGTGGCCCTGGCCGCCTTCGGTGTGCTGCTCGTCGTGGTCGCCGCGCTCGGCCTCCGCGAGACGCTGCCGGTCGATCGGCGCCAGCGCGGCGGGGTGGTCGCGACGGTGATCGTGTACGGCTCGCTGCTGCGGGACCGTACGTTCGTGGGCCTGGTTCTGGTTGCCGGGCTGGCCATGGCGGCGTTGTTCGCCTACGTGGCCGGGTCGTCGTTCGTCCTGCAGCAGCAGTACGGGCTGGACGAGCAGCAGTTCGGGCTGGCCTTCGGCGCGGGCGCGGTCGGGCTGATCGCGGCTACCCAGTTCAACGTACGGCTGCTGCGCCGTTACTCGCCGCAGCGGATCCTCGTCGCGGCCCTGGGGGTGGGGACCGCGGCCGGTTTGGCGCTGCTCGCCTTCGCCGCGACCGGGCTCGGCGGGCTGCCGAGCCTGCTGGTGGCGTTGTGGGTGGTGCTCGCGGCGGCGGGCCTCGCGATGCCGAACGCGCCGGCCCTGGCCCTGTCCCGGCACGGGGAAGCGGCCGGTACGGCCTCCGCTCTGCTCGGCGCCGTGCAGTTCGGCGTCGGCGCGCTGGCCGCGCCCCTGGTGGGCGTGCTGGGCACCGGCGCGGTGGCCATGTCCCTCGTCGTTGCGGGTGGCATGGTGGCGGCGATGGCGGTTCTGCTCGTGGTCGTCCGGCCCGCCCGGCTCGCCGACCTCGAGCCGGACGCGGTGGTCGTGGCAGCGCACTAGGATCTAGTCACCCGAGCGATCGCCGGCGCCCCGCAGCACCGCGCCGGAGACCAGGCCGTGGCCGTCCGGCACCTCCGCGGCGCCATGCCCCTGGCTGACCACCTTGTTCTCGGCGTCCACGAACACGACGCTGGGCTTGAATTCGTGCGCGCCCGACTCCTTAACGAGCGCGTAGGCGATGAGGATGACGAGATCCCCGGGGCTGATCAGCCGAGTCGCGGCCCCGTTGATACCGATGACCCCGGAGTTCCGGGGACCTTCGATGACGTAGGTGGGCAGCCGCTCGCCATCGCGTCTGGTCGGGCCTCCGCGATCGGCCCGACGCGCAGGGGCTGATCGCGGGGAGCGCTGTGCCCGCGGCTCGCGGCGGACTACCGGCGCCCCGCCATGGCCGGAGCGGGCGCACCGATGAATTCCATCATCGCGCGGTTGACGTCGTCGGCGTGCGTCCACGGGATCGAGTGCGGCGCGCCCGGCAACGTCACCAGCTTGCTGTCCGACAGCATCGACTGCAGGCGCGGGGCGGTCGGCGGGTACGGCACGACGTTGTCGGCGTCGCCGTGGATGATCAGCACCGGTACGTCGATCCGCGACACATCGCCGCGGAAATCCTCCAGCCAGGTCTTGATGCAGGCTAGCGTGCCGATCGCGGAGGCGGAGGCCGCGATGTTCCAGTTGGCCCGGTACGCCTCCTCGCTGACCAGCTTGCCCTTCGTCTGCTCATAGTTGAAGAAGTTGTTCAGGAAGCTGGTGAAGAAAGCGAACCGGTCCACCATGATCGCGTTCATGAAGCCGTCGAAGACGCTCTGGTCCACGCCCTCCGGGTTGTCGGAGGTCTTCAGCAGGAACGGCGGGATCGTGCTGATCATTACCGCCTTGCTCACCCGACCGGACCCTCTGGTGCCCAGGTATCGCGCCACCTCACCGGTGCCCATCGAGTGGCCGACCAGGATGGCGTCCCGCAGGTCGAGTTCATTCATGATCGCCTCGAGGTCGGCGGCGAACGTGTCGTAGTCGTACCCGGTGGCCGGATGGCTCGAGCTCCCGAACCCGCGCCGGTCGTAGGTGATCGTCCGGTACCCCGCCGACATCAGGGCGGGCACCTGCTTCTCCCAGGCGGCGCCGCTGAGCGGGAAACCATGGATGAGCACCACCGGCTGGCCGTCGCCGTGGTCCTCGTAGTACAGGTCGACGGCCGCGCGGTTCTCCGCGCCGACGGTGATGAATGGCATCAGCATCTCCTGTTCCCTGCGCGAATCGAGGAAGCGCCAGCGTGGCGCCCTGGGCGAAGCCTCGAAGGCGGCTGCACCGGCGACAGGCGTGCATCCCCGCGGCGCGGCGCGTTAATCACGCTGCCCTGGTCGGGAACCGGGCAGGTGACGAGGTTGGATCAGACACGTTTCCCCGCGCCAGGTCGCGTACCGGGCCCGGCGGCCCAGCGTCTCGACCGGGTTGCCGGCCGCCCGGGTCATCGCCAGCACCCGGAACTCGCCAGGTCGGTGACCGTCTCCTCGCCAGGATCGAGCCTGCCGCCGGGTAACTCCCACCCGTCGCGGTCGTTTTGCATAGGACGCGTGATTCGCGGATGACGAGGCCTTTGCTGTAAACCGGGAACAGTTGCCCCGCCGTTTGGGCCAGGTGCGATGGGTACGGCCGACAACGGCGCAGGGGGCACGGAGGGCGGTACGGCGATGAACAGTGGTCGACTGGGTGACATGCTCGTCGGCGCGGCGGGCAACGTGGCCGGCACGGTCGTCGATCCGCGCAAGGGGCTGAGCCAGCTCCGCTCGGCGGTCTCCGGGCGGACCCTGGTAACCGTGGCGGCGGGCCTGGTCATCGGCTACCTGGTGGCACGGTCACGACGCCGGGCGTGACGCCCGGGGACGCCGGCTTCCCGGAGCGACCGACATGTTCGGTCCCGGACGCGGCCGGGATGTCCCGGCGTGCGCCCTGCCGACGCGCCGCCCGCGTCCGCAGTGCGGTCAGGGGCGGGTGGCCAGCAACCGTCTGATCTCCGGGGCGGCCGGGTGCTCCGGCGCGACGGTCAGGAAGCGCCGCAGGGTGCGCGGCGCCTCGGTGGGGCGCGTGCGCCGCTGGGCGAGGCCCAGCACGAGCAGGCCGTCCGGGAGTTCCGGCGCGTGGGCCAGGGTTTCCGTCGCCGCCTGCGCCGCGCCGGCCGCGTCCCCCGCCCTGAGGAGGGCGAAGGCGAGTCGCAGCCGGATCGTGTCGTCGGGGCGGTCGCGCAGCGCCTCCCGGTACATCTGCGCGGCGGCGTCGTACCGGTCCTGCGCCTCCAGATCGCGCGCCAGCCCGACCGCCACCGCGACCGGATCCGCCGGCGTCGGGTCGGACCTTGGCCGGTCGAGGCCGCGGGCGGCGACTGCCACCGACACCACGACGGCGATCAGCCCGAGCGCGGACCACCGCCAGGCCCACCGGGCCGCGCCGCCAGGTGCCGGCCCGGCGGCCGGTGGCGCTGTCGGAAGCTCACCGCTTCGCCGTGGCCGGGCGCGCAGGGTGCGCCGGGCCGCGTAGCCGGCGGCCAGCAGGGTGAGCGCGGGTACGGCCCAGAGCAGCAGCTCCACGCCGCGGGCCGGCGGGTCGGCCAGCACGTCCGGGCCGTAGCGTTGGACGAACCAGCGCCGGATCTCGTCGCGGCTGCGCCCCTGGGCCGCCTGGTCCGCCACCGCCTGCCGCATCGCCGCCGCGATCGGTGATCGGGAGTCCGCCACCGACTCGCCCTGGCACGCCGGGCAGCGCAGGTCGGCGGCGACCGAGCGGACCGGGTCGTCCTGGCCCGCGCCGGCGGCCGACCGGGTCAGACCGGCGCCGGCCGCGGCGAGCAGGGCCACGAGGACGAGCGTCACCGCGACCGGGCGCCACCTCATCCGGCCAGTAGCGGCGCCACCCGCTGCTCCAGCCACTGCCGGGTGATCACACCCCGCTGCCGGTCGACGATCCGGCCGTCCCGGTCCACCACGAAGGTCTCCGGCACGCCGCGGACGCCCCAGTCGACCGCCCGGGTGCCGTCCGGGTCCGGCAGCACGGTCAGCCCGGCCGCGCCCGTCTCGTCCAGCAGTGCGCGGACGGCTTCGCTGCCGTCCCGGACGTTCAGCCCGACCAGCCGCAGCCCCTGCGGGGACCAGCGCCGCCCGGCGTCGACCAGCAGCGGCAGTTCGTCCCGGCACGGCCCGCACCAGGAGGCGAAGACGTTGACCAGCAGCACGTGGCCGTGGGCGTCGGCCAGGTCGAACCGGCCACCGTCCAGGGTGGGGCCGGAGAGTGCCGGGGCCGGGACGGGCGGCCCTGTGGTGCCGGCGTCGCTGCCCGGCGGCGTCGGCCCGGACCGCAGGCCGAGGGCCACGACCACGCCGACGGCGACGGTGACCGCCAGGACCAGCGCCGGCCAGACAGGTACCCGGCGTGGCCGCCGACCGGCGGGGCGGATCATCCGGCGGCTCCGGCGCGGACGGGGACGGATGTAGGCCGGGCTTCCTCGCCGGCCGTCCCGGTCCGCCGTCGCGGGCGGGCCGCGCCGATCGCCGACCCGAGTCCCCCCGCGGCGGTCAGCGCGCCGCCGGCCCAGAGCAGGCCGACCAGCGGGTTGACCGCGAGCCGCAGGGTGGCGCTGCCGTCGTCGGGGGAGACCGCGATGAGGGTGACGTAGGTGTCGCGGAGCAGCCCGGTGTCGATCACCGGCACCGTGACGGCGGTGTCCCGGGCCGGGTGGTAGCGCAGGGCCGGGGTGACCGTCCGTTCCGTGCCGCCGGATTCGGAGAGCCGGAGCCGTGCGTGCACCGCCATGCCACCGGTGTCGCCCGTCCGGTCCACGCCGACCAGGCGGACGCTCACGTCACCCACCCGCAGCACCTCGCCGGTCCGGACGGTCCGCTCGGCGTCCCGGCCGTACGCCGAGGACCCGGCGACCCCCACCGCGACCAGCGCGATCCCGGTGTGCGCGACCAGACCGGCGAGCCGGCCCCGGCCGGACCGGCGGAGCCGCTCCGGCAGTTCCCCGGGCAGGCCGGTGAGCACGAACGCGGCGGTGCCGAAGGCGGTGAGCGTGGGCAGGCCCGGCCGGCTGAGCAATCCCACCACGGCGACCGTGGCCAGCGCCACGGCACCCGGTACGGCGAGACGCCGCAGCGCCCGGGTCCGGTCTCGGACCCGCAGTGCCGGCGTCACCCCCATCGCCAGCAGCACCACGATGGCCAGTGGCACCGCCGTGCGGTGGTAGTAGTCCGGGCCGACCGAGGTGCGGACGCCGCCGAGCGGGCCGGACAGCAGCGGGAAGATCGTGCCGATCAGCACCACCGCCGCGATCGTCACCAGGAGCACGCCGTTGACGAGGACGGCGGTGTTCCGGGACAGCGCCGGCGACGCGGCGCGGCTGGCCCGCTCGGGGGGCCGCCACCCGGTCAGGATCGTCGACGCGACGACCGCCAGCAGCACGAAGCCGAGCAGCATCGGGCCCAGCGGCGAATCGGTGAAGGCGTGCACGCTGGCCACCGCACCGGACCGGGTGAGGAAGGTGCCGAGCAGCACCAGCACGAAGCTCGCGCAGGCCAGCACCAGGTTCCACCCGGCGCGGCGGGCGCCCGGACCGAGGCCGGTGTGCAGGAACGCGGTGGCGGTCAGCCAGGGCAGCAGGGAGGCGTTCTCCACCGGGTCCCACGCCCAGTAGCCGCCCCAGCCCAGCACCGCGTACGACCACCAGGCGCCGAGTCCGATGCCGGCGGTCAGCGCCGTCCAGGCGACCAGCGTCCAGGGCCGGGCCACCCGCAGCCAGCCGCGTCCGTCCCGCCCGGCCAGCGGCGCGGCGAGCGCGAAGGCGAACGGCACGATGAGGCCGATGTAGCCGGCGTAGAGCAGGGGCGGGTGCACCCCCATCGCCGGGTGCTGCTGCAGCAGCGGGTTGGGTCCGGGACCGTCGGCGGGTACCGGATCCACCGCGCGGAACGGGTTCGCGGCGAAGCAGGACAGCGCGAAGAAGAACACGGTCACGGCGCTGACGACCACCATCGCGTACGCGTGCAGCCGGGCCGGGTACCGCCGGCCGGCGAGCAGGACCGCGTACCCGCCGAGGATCAACAGCCAGAGCAGCAACGACCCGTCCAGGGCGGACCAGAGGCTCGTCACCGTGTAGTACAGGGGCACCCGGCGTCCGCCGTTCTCCGCGACGTACCGGACGCTGAAGTCGTGCCGGAGCAGGGCCGCCTCCAGCACGCCGCAGGCGACGGCGGCGGTGGCCAGGGTCGCGGCGGTCGCGAGCCGGGCCGGTCGGGTGGGCGTGCCGAACAGGGCCGCCCGCAGCCAGAGCAGGGCGGTCAGCGTGGCGCAGAGCAGCCCGGCGGTGAGGCCCGACGTGCCGAGCTCACCGAGCATCGACCGGCTCCACCGGGGAGGTGGACGGGCGGTACTCGTTGCCGTGCCGGACCACGACGTGGTCGGAGCGGAACGTCCCGTCCGCCGACAGGGTGCCCTCGACCACCGCCCCCTCGCCCTCGCGGAACGTCCCCGGTGGTGCGCCGCGCTGCTCGACGGTGATCGTCTGGCCCCCCTCGGCGAGGCGGAACACCACCAGGTCGCCGTCGCGGCGCAGCGACCCAGGCACCACGTCCCCGCCGAGCCGTACCCGCTCCCGGGCCGAGTCCGGGTCGCGCAGCACCTCGCCGGGGGTGCGGTAGTAGGTGAGGGTGCCGCGCAGCGCGCTGGTCACCAGGAGGGCGCCGGTGGTGAGGAGCACGACGACGACGGCGGTCCGGCCGGTGCGGCGGCGGTTCATCCGACCCGGGCCGGGACGCGGTCGCGCGTGCGGGGGTCGGTGGCGAGCCGGCGCTCCAGCCGGACGACCCGGTGGAGCAGGACGCAGAGCGCGGCGAGCGTCGCGGCGGCCACGGCGAGCAGCAGGGCGAGGCCCATCCGGGCATCGATCGGCGGACGCTGCGGGGCGAACACGGTCGCCTGCTGGTGCAGCGACCGCCACCAGACGACGGAGAAGTGCACCACCGGAACGAGCAGGAAGCCCGCCATGCCGACCAGTGCCGCCGGGCGCGCCACCCGGTGGTCGTCCCCGTCGCGCGCGTCGGTCCGGTCGCTCACCGCGCGGCGCAGGGCCAGATAGCCGGCGTACGCGAGCAGCAGCAGCGCGGTGCTGACCAGCCGGGGGTCCCACGCCCACCAGGTGCCCCAGACCAACTGCCCCCAGAGGGAGCCGGTGGCGATGGCGACGGCGGTCAGCACCACCCCGATCTCGGCGCCGGCCCGGGCGAACCGGTCCCAGCGCAGATCCCCGCCGACGAGGTAGGCGCCGCTGGCCGCGAGCACGACGGCGAACGCGGCGTAGGCGACCCAGGCGGCGGGGACGTGCAGGTACATCAGTCGCTGCGCCGGGCCCTGCACCGCGTCGGGCGGGGCGAGCCAGCCGCCGGCCACCGTCGCCGCCGTGGCGAGCCCTCCGGCGGTCCAGGCCATCGTCCGACGGGCGGCGGCCGCTCTGGCGGTGTCCGCGACGAGGTCCACCGTGGAGGCTCGCATGATCTCCCTGTCCGCGCCCGGGCGCTTGCCGGATGGGTTCGCTGCGCGTTTACCATAAGCTCCTCAAACGCTCGGATCTGCCCATATCGCGCAAAAGCGGCTGAACCAGCTGGAAGCGTCTAATGTCGCTCCCGGTGGAGAAGAAAGCGGACGTGACCGTGAGCGCCGCCCGGCACGCCCGGCGGCGCGGGCTACCGCGCCGTCTTCCGGTGCTGACCACGCTGTGCGGCCTGCTCCTGCTCACCGGGTGCGCCGGCGACTCACCCTCCGCCCTGAATCCCGGCGGGGCCGGGGCAACCCGCGTCGCCGGCCTCTGGTGGCTGCTCTTCTGGATCTCCGTGGCCGTCTTCGCCGAGGTCATGGCACTGCTGGTCTGGGCGCTGGTGTTCCGGCGGGGTAACGCCCGCGTCCGCCACGGTCAGCCGCTGCGCTTCGTCACGATCGCCGGCGCCGGACTGCCCTTCGTGATCCTCGTCGCCGTCTACGGCGTGGGTCTGCGCGACCTCGCCGCGTTGGGCGACGGCCCCGGCCCAGACGCCCCCACCGTCGAGGTGACCGGCCACAAGTGGTGGTGGGAGGTGCGTTACCAGGGCGCCTCGGGGGCCACCGCCAATGAGATCCACATCCCGGTCGGGGAGCAGGTGCGGGTCCGTCTGCGCACCGACGACGTGCTGCACAGCTTCTGGGTGCCGCAGCTCATGCCCAAGACGGACCTGATCGCCGGCGAGACCCGGGAGACGTGGTTGCGGGCGGAGCGGGCCGGCAGCTACCGGGGCCAGTGCGCCGAGTACTGCGGCACCCAGCACGCCCACATGGCCTTCCTGGTGGTGGCGCAGCCCCGCACCGACTTCGACGCCTGGCTGGCCCGGCTCGACGCCCCGGCCCGGGAGCCGCGGACCGACGCCGAGCGGCGGGGCCGGCAGGCCTTCGTGCAGGGCACCTGCGCCGCCTGCCACGCGGTACGGGGCACCGGCGCCGAGGGCCGGGTCGGGCCGGACCTGTCGAACGTGGGCTCCCGATGGAGCCTCGGCGCCGGCGCGGTGCCCAACGACGCCGGTCACCTCGGCGGATGGATCGCCAACGCCCAGACGGTCAAGCCGGGCAACGCCATGCCCCCACAGCCGGTCGATGCCGCGCAACTGCCCGACCTCATCGCGTACCTGCGGTCGCTGGAGTAGGTCGGGGGGAGAAGCGATGTCCACGACCACCACACCGTCGCCCGGCGTCAGCGCGCAGGACCTGGCGCGGCTGGCGGAACACTGGGGCGAGCGCCCCTCGCTGCGGGGCTGGTTCAGCACTGTCGACCACAAGAGGATCGGCCGGCGTTACCTGGTCACCGCCGGGTTCTTCTTCGTCCTCGCCGGGCTCAGCGCCCTGGTGATGCGCACCCAGCTCGCCCGGCCGGAGGCCGGGGTGGTGTCGCCGCAGGAGTACAACCAGCTCTTCAGCATGCACGGCACGGCGATGATCTTCCTGTTCGCCACGCCGATGCTCTTCGGCTTCGGCAACTTCCTCGTGCCCCTGATGATCGGCGCCCGGGACATGGCCTTCCCGAGGTTGAACGCCTTCGGCTACTGGGTCTTCCTCTTCGCCGGGCTGTTCATGTGGGCCAGCCTGCCGTTCGGCGCCGCTCCCAACAACGGTTGGTTCGCCTACGCCCCGCTCAGCGGGGAGCAGCACAACCCCGGCCTGCACATGGACGTCTACGCGCTCGGGCTGCTCTTCCTCGGCATCTCCACCACCGCCGGGGCGATCAACTTCATCGTCACCGCGCTCAAGCTGCGCGCCCCCGGGATGTCGCTCAACCGGGTGCCGTTGTTCGTCTGGGCCATCGTCGCCACCGCGTTCATGGTGATCTTCGCGTTGCCGGCGCTGAACGCGGACAACGCGATGCTCTTCCTCGACCGCCGGTTCGGCACCCACTTCTTCGACCCGTCCGCCGGCGGAAACGTGCTGCTCTGGCAGCACCTCTTCTGGATCTTCGGCCACCCCGACGTCTACATCATCGTCATGCCGGCCCTGGGCATCGTCTCCGCCGTGCTGCCCGCGTTCACCCGGCGCGGCGTGGTCGGCTACCCGCTGATCGTGCTGTCCATCGTGTCGATCGCGATCATCTCGTTCGGGGTCTGGGTGCACCACATGTTCGCCACCGGGCTGCCCCAGCTGTCGTACAGCTTCTTCAGCGCGGCCAGCACGATCATCACCATCCCGTCCGGCATCCAGATCTTCGCCTGGCTGGCCACCATGCTGCTCGGCCGGCTCGTCCTGCGGGTGCCGCTGCTGTTCGTCATCGGCTTCCTGGTGACCTTCGTGCTCGGCGGGTTCACCGGCGCGATGTTCGCGCTGACCGCCTTCGACCAGCAGGTCACCGACTCCTACTTCGTGGTGGCGCACTTCCACTACGTGCTGATCGGCGGGGCCGTCTTCCCGATGCTCGCCGGCATCTACTACTGGCTGCCGAAGATCACCGGGCGGATGTACCACGAGCGGTTGGGCCGCTCGGCGTTCTGGCTGGTCTTCGCCGGCATGCACGTCACCTTCTTCCCGATGCACCTGTACGGCCTGTTCGGCATGCCGCGGCGGGTCTACACCTACCGCAGCGAGCCCGGCTGGGACGGCTGGAACCTGGTCAGCACCGTCGGGTCGTACCTGCTCGCCGTCGGGCTGCTGCTCGTTCTCGTCGGCGTGGTGCACGCGCTCCGCCGGGGCCGGCCGGCCCCGGCCGACCCGTGGGGCGGCGACAGCCTGGAGTGGTCCACGGCGTCGCCGCCCGAGCCGTACAACTTCCCGGTCCTGCCCCGGGTGCACAGCCTGCACCCGGCGTGGGACGAGCGCACCGCCGAGTCGGTGGGCGCCGGCGCCACCGGGGACCGCATCCTCAGCGACGGGCGGCGCACCCTGGTCACCAGTGAACTCGACGCGCACCCGGAGCGGGCGGTGCAGATGCCGGAGTCGACCCTCAAGCCACTCGTGCTGGCCGGCGCGCTGCTGATCTTCTTCACCTCGATGCTCCTCGCCTGGTACCCGGTGGCGGCGGTCGCCGTACTGGCGGTGGCGGCGACGATCGCGGTCTGGCTCTGGCCGCCCCGCCGCCCCGACGAGGAACTGGGGGTGGCCAGGTGAGCGACCGTGGCGGGGTCGTCGCGGCGGCCACCGGCGCCGAGGCGCTGAGCACCGAGCTGCCGGTCGGCCGGTCCGCCGGCTGGTGGGGCATGGTGATGTTCGTGGCCACCGAGGCCACCCTCTTCGCCTGCCTGCTCGGCAGCTACTTCTACCTCCGCTTCCAGTACGGCCCGACGTGGCCGCCCGCCGGTATCGGCGCCCCGAACCTGCTCACGCCCCTGGTGATGACCGCGGTGCTGGTGCCCAGCAGCCTGCCCGTGGTGTGGGCGGAGCGCGGCATCCGGCAGGGCCAGCGCTGGCGACTGCAGTCCGGGCTGGCCGCCACCATGGTGCTCGGGGTGACCTTCCTGACCCTGCTGGCCGGCGAGTACGTCGAGAAGCTGAAGCACTTCACCATGACCACCGACGCGTACGGCTCGCTGTTCTACCTGATCACCGGCTTCCACGGGCTGCACGTCCTGGTCGGGCTGACCATGATCGGCTGGCTGCTGGCCGCCTCGCTGCGCGGCGGCAGCTTCGGCTCCCACCGGCACGAACGGGTCCGCAACGCCGCGATCTACTGGCACTTCGTGGACCTGGTCTGGGTCGCCATCCTGTTCACCATCTACCTCTCCCCGTGGCTGTGATGAACACCCGACCCGGTCCGCACGCGCGCCTGACCGGCGGGCTGCTGCTCTGGTACGGCGTGCTCGGCGGCGCGGTGGCCTGGGCGGTGCACCTGCTCGCCGCCTGGAGCCTGGACGAGCTCACCTGCGCCGCCGGCTCCGAGCGCGTCTCCGCCGTACCGCTCTGGCAGGCCGTCGGGCTCGCGGTGGTGATCCCGGGCCTGTTCACCGTGGGGTCGCTGCTGGTCGCCGCGCTGGTGTGGCGGCGGACCCGGCGGGCCGGCGAGGAGGACCGGGCGTTCGGCCGGTCCCGGATGCTCGCCGTGGTCGGCGTCTGGGCCAACCTCCTGTTCCTGGCCATCATCGTGCTCGGCGGGGTCGCCGTGCTGGTGCTGCCGCCATGTCAGCGCTGAGCGCGCACCGGGCCCACCAGCCCGGTCCGGATCCGGTGGCCGAGGGCCTGCTGACCATGCTCGCGGTCGTCACGCTCTGCCTGCTGGTGGCCGGCTACGGGCGGGGCGTCCAGGAGCTGTGGACCCGGCGCGGTGACGGCAGCGTCGTGCCGGGCTGGCGGGTGGCCGCGTTCGGCGCCGGGGTGCTGACGGTGCTCGCCGCCGACCAGGGCCCGGTGCACGAGCTGGCCGAGTCCTCGTTCGCCGGGCACATGGCGCAGCACATGCTGCTCCTGCTGGTGGCGGGGCCGCTGCTGGCGGCCGGCGCGGTGGGGTTGCCGCTGAGCCTGGCCGCCCCGGTGCCGCTGCGCCGACTGCTGGCCCGGTGGCGGGTGGCGCCGGCCGTGCGCCGGTTGCGCCGCCCCACCACGTACGCCCTGCTGGCCGGGGGCGGACAGACCGTCGTGCTGTGGTTCTGGCACCTGCCGGGGCCGTACGCCGCCGCGGTGGACCGGCCCGCCGTGCACGCCGCCGAGCACCTCAGCCTGCTGGCGGCGGCCTGGCTGTTCTGGGCGCCGGTGCTCGGCCCGCCGCGCCACCGCCCGCCCGCCCCGGTGCCGGTGCTGCTGCTGGTCGGCGCCATGTTGCCGGCCTCGGCGCTCGGCGCGGTGCTCACCTTCGCCCCGGCCCCGGTCTATCCCGACCGGATGCTCGGTGCCGACCAGCTGGCCGACCAGCAGCTGGCCGGCCTGTTGATGTGGGCGCCGATGGACGTGGTCGCGCTGGTCGTGGCGCTGACCGTGTTCCTGCGCTGGCTGCTGCGCATGGACCGCGACCGGCCCGACGCCCTGATCGGCGGCGTGGTGCGCCGCGGTGGCGGCCCGGTGCCGACCGGGCCCGGAACGGAAGGGATGGTGCGATGAAGCTGCCCGGTCGGATCTGGGCGCTCGGGGTGGCGCTGACGGTGCTGCCGGTCGCCGCGGTCAGCGGATGCGCCTCGACCGCGCCGCCACCACCGCCACCCGAGGTGCGCAACGGACGGCCGGACCGGGGCGCCGAGCTGATCGCCCAGTACGGCTGCGGCTCGTGCCACACCATCCCCGGCGTCAGCCGCGCCGACGGCCTGGTCGGCCCGCCGCTGACCCGGTTCGGCGCCCGCTCGTACATCGCCGGTCAGCTGCCCAACAACGCCGACAACCTGCGCCGCTGGATCACCGACCCGCAGGCGGTCGAGCCGGGCACCGCCATGCCGAAGCTGGGTGTCAGCGCCATCGACGCGCAGGACATCGCCGCCTACCTGTACACCCTGGACTGACCGGTGCGACGACCACGAGTGGCGACGGTCCGGCCCGACCTGCATCCGCGTCGGGCCCTCGCGGTGGGCGCGGCGCTGGTGCTCGCCGCCGGGCCGGTGGCGCTCGCCCCCGGACGGTCACCGGCGGAGCCGGCGGCCGTGGCCGCCGCTGCGCCGGCCGCAGCCGACCGCGGCACCCAGCTCTACCTGGAGCACTGCGCGAGCTGCCACGGCGAGCGGGGACAGGGTGCCCAGCGGGGGCCGTCCGTGATCGGCGTCGGCCCCGCCTCGGTGGACTTCCAGCTCTCGACCGGACGGATGCCGGTGTCGCACGAGGTGCAGCAGGCGCGCCGCGGGGAACCGGTGTTCTCGGCCGGGGACATTTCGGCGCTGGTCGACCACGTCGCCAGCTTCGGTGGTGGGGGGCCGCGGATTCCCCGGGTCGCGCCGGGCAACCTGGGCTCCGGCCGGGAGATCTTCGCCGCCAACTGCGCGCCCTGCCACGGGGCGACCGGCGCGGGCGCCGCGCTGACCAACGGCTGGATCGCGCCGCCGCTGTACGACAGCACCGCCGTGCAGGTGGCGGAGGCGGTCCGGGTCGGTCCCGGCCTGATGCCGGTCTTCCCCAGCCAGGTGCTCGACGACCGACAGGTCAACGACCTGGCCGCCTACGTGCAGCGGCTGCGCGGCGAGCGGCTGGACCGGGGCGGCAACCCGCTCGGCCGGCTGGGCCCGCTCGCCGAGGGACTGGTCGCCTGGCTGGCCGCGCTGGGTCTGCTGGTGGCCGCCGCCCGGTGGCTGGGCCGGAGGGCAGGGGAGTGAGCGCCCGGGGTCCGTCGGCGGCCGAGCGGGCAGCGAGCCGCCGGATCGTCGCCGCGTTCGGCGTCAGCGCCGCCGGGGCGGTGGGCTTCGCGGTGACGTACGGGCTGGGAGGAAACACCGCGTGGGAGGGGGTCTGCCTCGCGGTGGCGTTCGCCGGGCTGGCCGTGGGCCTGGCTGTCTGGGCGCGACGGCTCGTGCCGGTCGGCGGGTACGTCGAGGAACACGAGGGCTTCACCCCGCCGCCGCGGGAGCAGGCGCTGACCGCCGCGGTGCTGACCGCGCCGGAAAGCCCGGTACGCCGGCGCGGCCTGCTCGCCGCGCTCGGGCTGGCGTTGACCGCGCTCGGCGCCGCGGCGCTGTTCCCGCTGCGCTCCCTGCTGCCGTTCGACCGGGCCCGCCCGCTACGGGCGCTCAAGGACACCCCGTGGGGGCCGGGCGTACGGCTGGTCGACGCCGGCGGACGGCCGTTGCGGCCGCAGGACGTGCCCGCGGACACCACGGTCGCGGTCTTCCCCGAGGGCAACGTCGATGCCGGGGACGCTCCCGCCTTCGCGGTGCGCCTCGAACCGCAACGCTTCTCCCGGCCGCCCTCCGGCGGCCACCTTGACGGTCTGGTCGTCTGGTCGCTGCTCTGCACGCACGCCGGCTGTCCGGTCCGCCTCTACCTCAAGGGCGCCGGACGCGTGCTCTGCCCCTGCCACCAGTCCTCCTTCGACCTGCTGGCAGGCGCCCGGCCGGTGGCCGGTCCGGCGGCCCGGGCGCTGCCCGGCCTGCCGATCGAGGTCGGCCCGGACGGCTTCCTCCACGCCACGGGCGACTTCACCGCCCCGCCCGGCGCCGGCTTCTGGGACTCGCCGTGATCACCGACCGGCTGGCCCGGGCGCTGGACGACCGGCTGCGGCTCTCCCCGATCACCCGCCGGGCGCTGGCGAAGGTCTTCCCCGACCACTGGTCGTTCATGCTGGGCGAGCTCGCGCTCTACTCGTTCGTGGCGCTGCTGCTCACCGGCGTCTACCTCACCTTCTTCTTCGACGCCAGCAACGCGGACCGGGTCTACCACGGCGACTACGCGCCGCTGGACGGCGGCACCACGTCCGCCGCGTACGCCTCCACGGTGCGGCTGAGCTGGGACGTCCGGGCCGGCCTGCTGATCCGGCAGACCCACCACTGGGCGGCGCTGGTCTTCGTCGCGGCGATCGTCCTGCACCTGGCCCGGATCTTCTTCACCGGGGCGTTCCGCAAACCCCGCGAGCTCAACTTCCTGATCGGCGTGACCATGCTGACCCTCGCCCTGGCCAACGGCTTCACCGGCTACTCCCTGCCGGACGACCTGGTCTCCGGTCTGGGCCTGCGGATCATCACCTCGGTGGTGGAGTCGATCCCCCTGGTCGGGGCGTGGCTGGCCGCCCTGGCGCTGGGCGGGGAGTTTCCCTCCGACGCGATGATCCCCCGGATGTTCGTCACCCACGTGCTGCTCGTGCCGGCCCTCCTCGTCGCCCTGATCTCACTGCACCTGGGCATCCTGGTGCGGCAGAAGCACAGCCAGTTCCCCGGACCGGGGCGCACCGAACACAACGCGGTCGGCTCCCGGCTGTGGCCGAGCTACACGCTGCGCTCGCTCGCCCTCTTCGCGTGGGTGCTGGCGGTGCTGTTCGCCCTCGGCGGCCTGGTGCAGATCAACCCGGTCTGGCTCTACGGCCCGTTCGAACCGGCCCAGTCCACCGCCCCCGCCCAGCCGGACTGGTACGTCGCCTGGGGCGACGGGGCCCTGCGCCTCTTCCCGCCCTGGGAGTTGCGGATCGCCGGGCATCTGGTGCCGGGCCCGTTCCTCCCCGGCGTGGTGCTCGGCGGGGTGACCTTCCTCGCCCTGTACGCCTGGCCGTTCGCTGAGCGGCTCCGCACCGGCGACCGCCGGCAGCACCACCTGCTCGACCGGCCCCGCGACCACCCGGTCCGCCTCGGCGTAGGGGTCGGCGCGCTGACCTTCTACGGGGTGCTGACGGTCGCCGCGGGGGACGACATCATCGCCCGGCTGGTCCGGGTGCCCGTCTACGACCTGCTGTCGCTGTTCCGGGTGCTGGTGCTCGTCCTGCCGGTGCTCGCCGGGCTGCTCGCGTTCCTGGTCGCGCGGGCGCTGCGGCGCGGCGACGCCGCCGGTGTCGGCGAGCTCACCCGGGCGGACCTGCGCCGGGCCGCACACCGCTCGGCCCGGCCGCCCGCAGCCGACTCCGGTGAGTCGGAGACGCCCGCCCGAGACCGGCCGGGGGAGCGGATCGAGATGTGGCCGGAGGGCGACCTGTGGCGGTGGCGCTACCGGGACGAGGACCGGCACGTCGTGCTGATCGGCAACCGGGCGGTGCTGTCCGAGGAGGAGGCCGCCTCGGCCGCCCGGCTCGCGTACCCCGGGGTGGACCGGGTCGTGGTGCCCGGGCCGCCCCCGGCCCCGCCGCCCGGTCCGGTCCGTGCCGCCCTGCGGCGGTGGGGCCGCGCGGCGGCCGCGGGGTCGCTGCTGCTCGCGGCCCTCCTGGACCGCCGACGGGACCGGCGGCGACAGGAGCGCGAGGGGGCGGAGCAGGCGTCGCCGCCGGAGGCCGCGGACAAGGCGTCGAGCGGTGGCGGGCGGACATGAGCCCTCGGGTGGGACGAGGTCGCGCCTGGCGGGTGCGGCGTGGTGACGGTCGGGGCGGGCGCCCCGGCGCGTCGGCCGGCTGCAGGAAAGCGCACCAGATTGGACGTTTCCGGCAAATGGGTAGGGGTGGCTGCCGGAACATTGGTACGTGCGGGCGGTCGCCCGGGACAGCTCCACGCCCGGTCCTGCCGCAGCGCGCGGGTCCGTACGCGGTCGACCCTCCCACGGGGCTGGCGTCGCTCGCCGTCGCCCGCACGCCGGTCGGCGCCAGCGGGGGCCGAGAACGCGGGAACTCCAGATCAGGAGGCGTGACGTGCAGGAGATCGTAGGCGAGAGCCTGGCCCGGCGACTGGTGGAATGGGGGGTCGACACCGTCTTCGGGCTCCCCGGCGACGGCATCAACGGCCTGATGGAGGGCTTCCGGCGGCAGCGCGAGAAGCTCAAGTTCGTGCTGGTGCACCACGAGGAGGCGGCAGCCTTCATGGCCACCGGCTACGCCAAGGCCACCGGCCGGCTCGGCGTCTGTTGCGCCACCTCCGGCCCGGGTGCCATCCACCTGCTCAACGGCCTGTACGACGCCAAGCTCGACCACGTGCCGGTGCTCGCCCTCACCGGCATGCAGGAGACCTCGGTGCTCGGCTCGCACTACCAGCAGGAGGTGCACACCACGCTGCTCTACCAGGACGTGGCGGCCTACAACCAGATGGTGACCAACCCGCAGCAGATTCCCGGGGTGGTCGACATCGCCATCCGGCACGCCCTGGCCCTGCGGACCGTCGCGCACCTGACCTTCCCGAACGACGTGCAGGTCGCGACGGCCGGCGAGGACCCCTACCGGCATGTCAGTCCGGGGGAGCCGCCGGTGAGCAGCACGGTGGTGTCGCAGCCTCCGGTGGCGGCGGCGCAGGCCGACCTGGCCCGCGCGGCGGAGGTGCTCAACGCCGGGAAGAAGATCGCCATGCTGGTCGGTGTAGGGGCGCGCGAGGCGCGGGACGAGGTGCTCGCCGTGGCGGAGACGCTGGCCAGCCCGATCGTCAAGACGCTGCCCGGCAAGATGGTGGTGCCGGACGACCACCCGCTCACCACCGGCGGCCTCGGCCTGCTCGGCACCCGGCCGAGCGAGGAGCTGATGGAGGAGTGCGACACCCTGCTGATGGTGGGCACCTCGTTCCCGTACGGGAAGTACCTGCCGTCGCCGGGCCAGGCCCGGGTGGTGCAGATCGACATCGACGCCAGCCTGATCGGCATGCGGCTGCCGGTGGACGCCGCGGTGACCGCCGACGCCCGACTGGCGTTGCAGCAGCTGCTGCCGCTGCTCCAGACCCGCACCGACCGGTCCTTCCTCAGCAAGTACCAGCGGGAGCGAGACGCCTGGCGCTCGGAGATGGGCGCCCTGCAGGATCCGACCCGGGATCCGATCGCCCCGCAGTACCTGATCAGCTGCGTGGACGAGGCGGCCACCTCGGACGCCATCCTGACCTGCGACTCCGGCACCATCGCCACCTGGGCGGCCCGGCACTGGACGATCCGCGGCGGCCGGGAGTTCTACCTCTCCGGCAACCTGGCGACCATGGCCCCCGGGCTGCCGTACGCGATCGCGATGCAGCACGCGTACCCGGGCCGGCAGGTGATCGCGTTCGTCGGGGACGGCGGCTTCGCGATGCTGATGGCCGAGTTCCTCACCGCCGTGCGGCACAACCTGCCGATCAAGGTGGTCGTCAACAACAACCACTCGTTCGGCCAGATCCTCTGGGAGCAGATCGTCCTCGGCTACCCGGAATACGCGGTACGGCACCGGCAGCCGGAGGCGGACTTCGCCGCCTGGGCGCGGGCCTGCGGCGGGTACGGCGCCAAGGTCACCGACCCGAAGGCGGTGACCGGCGCGATCCGGGAGGCCCTCGCCCACCCCGGCCCGGCGCTGGTCGACTGCGACGTCAACCCGAACGAGCCGCCGATGCCCGGCAAGGTGAAGTACGAGCAGGCCAAGCACTTCACCGAGGCGTTTCTGCGCGGCCAGCCGCACAAGGTGGCCACCCTGGCCACCGTCGCCCGAGACAAGATCAACGAGCTGCGGTCATGAGCGAGCGAACCAGCGTGGTGTCCCTGCCGGAACCGGTGCTGCGCCCGCCCGAGCCGGCCGAGGGCACCGACCTGGCCGCGCTCGCCGCGGACCTGCGGGCCGAGGTGGATGGCGAGGTGCGCTTCGACGCCGGCTCCCGGGCGGCGTACGCCACCGGTGGCTCCAACTACCGCGAGGTGCCACTCGGCCTGGTGGTGCCACGTACCGTCGAGGCGGCGGTGGCCGCCGTGGCCGCCTGCCGGCGGCACGGGGCGCCGGTGCTCTCCCGGGGCGGCGGTACCAGCCTCGGTGGGCAGGTCACCAACGTGGCGGTGATCATCGACTGGTCGAAGTACTGCAACAGGTTGCTCGAGGTCGACCGGGAGGCGCGTACCTGCCTGGTCGAGCCGGGCATCGTGCTCGACACGCTCAACGAACTGCTGACACCGGAGGGACTGGAGTTCGCCCCACGGCCGTCCACCCACAGCCACTGCACCGTTGGCGGGATGATCGGCAACAACTCGTGTGGATCGAGCGCGCAGCGCGGCGGCAAGGTGGTCGACAACATCGTCGACCTGGAGGTGCTGCTCTACGACGGCACCCGGATGTGGGTCGGCGAGACCACCGAGGAGCGGTACGCGGAAATCCAGCAGCGCGGTGGCCGCCAGGCCGAGATCTACCGCCAGTTGCGGACGCTGCGGGACGAGTACCTGGCGGAGATCCGCGCCCGCTATCCGGACATCCCGCGCCGGGTGTCCGGCTACAACCTGGACAGCCTGCTGCCGGAGAAGAACTTTCACGTGGCGCAGGCGCTGATCGGTTCCGAGGGCACCCTCGTCACCGTGCTGCGGGCGCGGCTGAGGCTGCTGCCGGTGATCCGGGCCAAGTCACTCGTGTTCCTCTCCTACCCGGACATCGCCGCCGCGGGCGACGACGTACCCCGGATCCTGCCGCACGGCCCGGTCGCGATCGAGGGCATCGACGACAAACTGATCAACTTCGAGAAGCGCAAGCACCTGCATCCGGAGGCCCTGCACAAGCTGCCGGAGCGCGGCGCCTGGCTGATGGTGCAGATGGGCGGCGACACCATCGAGGAGGCGGACGCCGCCGTCGAGCGGATGGTGACCGCGCTGCGCGGCGACGGCGCCCCCGGCGTGCGCCGGTTCGACGACGAGGCCGACGAGGAGCAGATGTGGCTGCTGCGCGAGTCCGGGCTCGGTGCCACCGCGCGAGTACCGGACGAGCCGGACACCTGGGAGGGCTGGGAGGACTCGGCGGTCGCCCCGGACCGGCTGGGCGACTACCTGCGGGACCTGAACCGCCTGTTCCGGGAGTACGACTTCGATCAGGCCGCGCTCTACGGCCACTTCGGGCAGGGCTGCGTACACACCAGGATCCCGTTCCGGCTGACGACCGCGGACGGGGTACGCCAGTTCCGCTCGTTCGTGGAGCGGGCCGCCGACCTGGTGGTGTCCTACGGTGGCTCCTTCTCGGGCGAGCACGGCGACGGGCAGGCCCGCGGCGAACTGTTGGTGAAGATGTTCGGCGACCGGCTGATCCGCGCGTTCGGGCAGTTCAAGGCGATCTTCGACCCGGACGACCGGATGAATCCGGGCAAGAAGGTCGCCCCCTACCCGCTGGACAGCCACCTCCGACTCGGCGTCGACTTCAACCACGGCGAGGTGGAAACCAACTTCCGCTACCCGGACGACTCCGGCAGCTTCGGTCGGGCCGTGCTGCGCTGCGTCGGGGTCGGCAACTGCCGGCGGCAACACGGCGGGGTGATGTGCCCGTCCTACATGGTCACCCAGGAGGAGGAGCACTCCACCCGGGGCCGGGCCCGGTTGCTCTTCGAGATGCTCGACGGCACGGCTCGGGGCGGCACCATCGGTGACGGCTGGCGGTCCGAGGCGGTTCGGGACGCCCTCGACCTCTGCCTGGCCTGCAAGGGCTGCAAGGCGGACTGCCCGGTCAACGTCGACATGGCGACGTACAAGGCCGAGTTCCTGTCCCACCACTACCAGGGCCGGCTCCGCCCCCGGGCGCACTACTCGATGGGTTGGCTGCCGGCGGTGGCTGCGGCGGCCGGGCTGGCGCCCCGGGTGGTCAACGCGCTGACCCAGGCCCCCGGGGTGAGTCAGCTGGCCAAGTTCGTGGGCGGAATCGACCGGCACCGGGAGATCCCGGTCTTCGCCCCGGAATCCTTCCAGCGGTGGTTCGCCGACCGGACCCCGGGCGGGGACGGTTCGCGCGGCGAGGTGCTGCTGTGGCCTGACACCTTCACCAACCACTTCCACCCCAGCGTCGCGCAGGCTGCGGTGGAGGTGCTGGAGGCGGCCGGTTGGCGGGTGCGGGTGCCGGAGCAGCCGGTCTGCTGCGGCCTGACCTGGATCTCGACCGGGCAGCTCGGCATCGCCAAGAAGGTGCTGCGGCGGACCGTCGAGGTGTTGCGACCCCACCTGCGCGCCGGCACCCGGGTGGTGGGTCTCGAACCCTCCTGCGCGGCGGTGTTCCGCAGTGACGCCCACGAGCTGTTCCCCGCCGACGAGGACGTCACCCGGCTGCGCGAGCAGACGGTGACCGTGGCCGAACTGCTGCACGATCACAGCCCGGGTTGGCGCCCGCCGTCGCTGCCGGCGCACGCGCTGATCCAGACCCACTGCCACCAGCACGCCATCCTCGGCACGGCCGCCGACCAGGCGGTGCTGAACGCCGCCGGGGTACGGGCGGAGTTCCTCGACTCGGGCTGCTGCGGGCTGGCCGGCGACTTCGGCTTCGCGCAGGGGCACTACGAGGTGTCCGAGGCGTGCGCCGAGCGGGTGCTGCTGCCCGCGCTGCGGGACGCCGACGACACCGACGTCATCCTGGCCGACGGGTTCAGCTGCCGTATCCAGGTCGAACAGGGCGCCTCCGGCGGGCGGGCGGCGATGCACCTCGCCGAGCTGCTCCGCGCCGGTCTGCGCTCGGACGAGGTGCCGCCCCGGCCGGAACGCCGGTGGGCGCAGCGACCCGCGCCGCCGTCGACGGCCACGAGGTGGATCGCCGCCGGGGTGGTCGGCCTGGCAGCGCTCGGCCCGGTCGCCGCGCTCGCCGCGCTCGCCGCGCGGGCCGCCCGGAAGGCGCGGTGACCGATGATGCGCCTGGCCGCGGCGGCGTACCGGGTGCCGACCGACGCGCCGGAGGGCGACGGCACCCTCGCCTGGGACAGCACCACGATGGTGCTGGTCCGGGCCGAGGCCGACGGTCAGGTCGGGGTCGGTTGGACCTACGGGCCGGCGGCGGTGGTCCCGGTCGTGACCGAGCTGCTCGCCCCGGTGGTCGCCGACCTCGACCCGGATGACGTGCCGACCGTCTGGTCGGCCATGCAACGACGGCTGCGCAACGCCGGCCGGCCCGGGGTCGCCGGGCTGGCGCTGTCCGCCGCCGACTGCGCGGTCTGGGACCTGAAGGCCCGCCGGCACGGGCTGCCGCTGGCCCGCCTGCTCGGCACCGCCCGCCGCCAGGTGCCGGTGTACGGCAGCGGCGGCTTCACCACCTACGATTCCGACCGGCAGCATCGGCAGCTGGCGGGCTGGGTGCACGACGAGGGCATCCCCCGGGTGAAGATCAAGATCGGGGAGTCGTGGGGCACCGAGGTGCCCCGTGACCTGGCCCGGATGGCCGCCGCCCGACGCATCATCGGCGACGACACCGAGCTGTATGTCGACGCCAACGGCGCCTACCAGCGCAAGCAGGCCGTCCAGGTGATGCGGTCCGCCGCCGATCTCGACGTGCGCTGGTACGAGGAGCCGGTCAGCTCCGACGACCTGCCGGGGCTCGGGCTGGTCCGCGACCAGGTGCTGCCGGACGTGGCGGCGGGGGAGTACGGCTTTGACCTGGTCTACTTCCACCGGATGGCGCCCTACGTCGACTGCCTCCAGATCGACGTCACCCGGTGCGGCGGGATCACCGAGTTCCTCCGCGCGGCCGCGGTGGCCGCCGCCGCGGGGCTGGAGGTGTCCGCGCACTGCGCGCCGCATCAGCACCTGCCGGTGGCGGCCGCGGTGCCGAACCTGCGGCACGTGGAGTGGTTCCACGACCACGTCCGGATCGAGTCGATGCTGTTCGACGGCACCGTCGGGGCGACCGGCGGCGTCGCCGCGGTGAACCTCGACGCCCCGGGCATCGGACTCGAGCTGCGGACCGCGCTGGCCGAGCCGTACCGGGTGGCCTGACGTGGGGGCGCCCCGACGCCGCCCCGAGGGAGGTCCGCATGATCGGGGCGCGGGCGGGTGCCAGGCTGGCCTGGGGCACGACCCTGCTGGTCGCCGCCCGTCCGGTGCTCAGGCGGGTCGGCCTCCCGAGCGGGACAGCCGTGTGGACGCTGCGCGTGCTCGGCGTCCGGCAGCTTGCCCAGGCGAATGGTCACCGTGCTCCGACCGCCGTCCGGGGTGCGCGGGCCAACCCCGCAGCGGGTGGCGGACGGCCGACCGGTCGGCCGTCGGCGGAAACGGACAGGAGGAGACGCATGAGGGTTCAGGAGGTGCACCACCAGACCCGGCGGGTCCTGGTGGTGGTCTGCGACAAGGGCGAGGAGGCGGTGGCCACCATCGGCCGGGCCCTGACCGCGCAGGGCGTCCGGTCCGGCCAGGTGAGCGCCGTCGGCGGGTTCTCCGGCGGCGAGGTCGGCTACTTCGACCGGGACCGGGGCGACTACCTCCGGATCCCGATCGGCGGGCAGGTCGAGGTGCTGTCGCTGCTCGGCGACGTGGCCGAGCGGGACGGCGAGCCGGCGCTGCACGTGCACACGGTGCTCGGCCGACCCGACGGCAGCACTCTGGGCGGGCATCTGCTGCGCGGCGAGGTGTGGCCGACGCTGGAGGTCGTCGTCACCGAGGTCGCGCCCGAGCTGGCCAAGCGGGTGGATCCGGAGACCGGCCTTGCCCTGATCGCCGGCGCCCCGCCGCGCTGACCCCCTGCTCATGCGCGCCCTTGCCGGCATCCCCGACGTCAAGGCCGGCGACTCCGTCTGGTGGCACTGCGACATGATCCACAGCGTGGCGCCCGTCACCGACCAACACTACGAACGCACCTGGCCCAACCGCTTCCCGCCCGAAGACCTCAACGCGACCGGACGCCGCGGTCTCGGCCTCGACTGAGAATGTCGGGGTGGTCGGCGCGGTTCAGGAAGCAGGACAGGAACACGTGCCGCCGGCGCAGCCGTTCGGGTGGGCGCGGCGGCGGGCGTTCCACCACCAGGTGAGGGCGGCCAGGACGGTCAGGCCCACGGCGACGCCGGGCATGAACCGGGCGGCCGCCGCCCATCCCGCGCCGCCGAGGACGCCGGCGGCGAGCAGCAACGGGATGGCGCAGCACGCCGCGCACGCCACCCCGGCCAGGGAGCCCAGGCCGGTGGGCAGCAGCCGGCGCAGTCGTTCGACGGTACGGGTCACGGGGTGTCTCCTCGGTGCAGGTCGGCGAACGGCAGCGGGCAACAGGAGCTGGTGGCGCAGGCGGTCAGGTCGTCGCAGCCGGCGTCGATCGCCGATCGCAGCGTGGTGGCGATGACCTGGAGGTCGGCGATGCGGCTTTCGATCTCGGTCAGCTTCGCGGCGGCGCGCGCCTGCAGGCCCGCTTCGCGGCGCCCGTGCCGGTGCCGCCCGAGGTCGACGAGGTCGGCGACTTCGTCGAGGGTGAAACCGAGCCGCTGAGCGGTCTTGATGACCCGGAGGAGGGTCAGGCTGTCGGGCGGATAGAGGCGGTGCCCGCCGGGGCTGCGCTGGGGTTCGGCGAGCAGGCCGCGGCGCTCGTAGTACCGCAGTGTCTGCGGGTTCACCCCGGCGGCCTCGGCCAACTCCCCGCTGCGCAGCGCCCCGACCACCGGGTCGGACCCGCTCACGGGGTGCCCTGCTGGACGGCGCGGGCGGCCAGGGCGTCGAGGACGTCGACATGCCCGGCCGGGACTGCGACATCCAGGACGACCTGCCCCGGCCGCCGCGTGCTGACGCCGAAGGTGAAGAAGGAACAGCAGCGGCTCTCCCGCTCCGTGAGGTCCCGCACGGTGGTCTCCAACTCGGCCGGCCCGGTCAGCGTCAGCCGCAGCCGCCTGTCGTCGAGCCGCTCGGCCTGCCGCACGGCGGTGGCGAACAGTTCGTCGAACTCGGCCAGCCGCAGCGGCCGCTGCGCGGTGGGCAGGGTGCACGCCTCGGGCACCCAGCCCTGGTCAAGGCTCACGTCGGTGGTCATGGGCCCAACGGTAAGCCCGTACCTGGGTACCGGATGCAAGTCGGTGAGGTCACCGGCGGACGACGTCACGGCTCGACCGTCGCACCGGTGTCGACCCCGACCAGGGGCGGCGTGTCCGGGGACTCCGCAGTCCCTGGTCGGGGTTGCGTGGCACCGGCTTCCGGCGGGTCAGCCGAGCGCGGCGGGGTCGAACTCGCGCTGCTCGACCAGGACCAGCCAGTTGCCGGAGTTGTCGCGGGCGACCGCTTCCACTCCGTACGGCCGCTCGGACGGCTCCTGGATGAACTCCACGCCCTTGGCGCGCAGCTCCTCGTGGGTCTTGCGGCAGTCGTCCACGGCCAGGCCAAGGCCGAACATGCCGCCCTCGGCCTGGGCGCGGCGCAGCGTGTCCGCCATCTCCGGCGAGTACGGCGGACCGGGCAGGGTCAGGTGGACCTCCAGCTCCGGCTGGCTCGGGTGCATGACGGTGCACCACCGGTAGGACCCGTCCCCGATGGTGATGTCGGTGTGCTCGGCGAACCCGAGCACGTCGAGGTAGAACGCCTTGGCCGTGTCGATGTCCTGCACGAACACGCTGGTGATGGAGATGTTGGTAATCATGCGACCAGGCTAGGAACCGTCGCGGGATTCCGGCTTCTCCTGGCTTGCGGATCCGCGCCGTTCGGCCAGGCCCCACATGAGCACGAAGCACCCCGGTACGCGGGGCGCGCCGGTCGCGGCCCAGCGGCGCTGGAACTCGCTCGGCGTCTCGCCGACCAGTTCCCGGAACCGGCTGCTGAACGAGCCGAGGCTGGAGAAGCCGACGGCGTGGCAGACCTCGGTGACCGTGAGGTTGGTGGCGCGCAGCAGGTCCTGCGCGCGTTCGACCCGGCGGCGGGACAGGTGCGCGGCGGGGGAGAGGCCGTAGGTGGCGGTGAAGAGCCGCTGGAAGTGGTACTTGCTGACGCCGGCCACCGCGGCGACCGCCGCGAGGTCCAGCGGCTCGGCGTAGTTCCGGTCCATGTGGTCGCGGGCCCGGCGCAGGTGGACCAGCAGGTCACCCGGGGCCCGACGGGGCGGCGCGCTCATCACCTGGCAGCTTAGGACCCAGGTGGGCCTTGG
Source organism: Micromonospora sp. RTP1Z1 (assembly GCF_033804685.1). Taxonomy (NCBI): domain Bacteria; kingdom Bacillati; phylum Actinomycetota; class Actinomycetes; order Micromonosporales; family Micromonosporaceae; genus Micromonospora; species Micromonospora sp. RTP1Z1. Next base: position 27,368 of record NZ_JAPFQV010000006.1, on the reverse strand, counting down.
CCCGCGCCAGCACCTGCCTGGTCGTGACCGGCGCGGCCCGCGAGCGCGGGTCACGACCAGACGAAACGGGCTGCCGCTACGCGGCGGCGGCGGCCGGCACCCAGAGGTCGTCGATGGCGCGCTCGGCCGCCGCGAGGCTCTCCTCGGCCAGCGGGATCAGCCCGGCCATGGCCGGGTTCAGCTGGGCGAGGGTCAGCTCGGCCGTGATGAAGCGGGGCTGGAGACCGGTCATCGCCAGGCCGTGCGGGAGCCAGGGCTCGGCGTGGTCCCAACCCGCGCGCGGGGTGCCCGCGCCGTAACCGCCGCCCCGGGTGGCCAGCACGATGAACTCACGTCCGTCGAGCAGGCCGGCCTGGGTCTCCGGGTGGTACGACAGTCCGGGTGCGATGAGGTGGTCGACCCACGCCTTGACGCTGCTGGGCGCGGCGAAGTTGTAGAGCGGGAGCCCGAGCAGGACGGTGTCGGCCTGCTTCACCTCGTCTACCAGCTGCTCGGTCAACGCCCAGGATGACCGCTGTGCCGGGGTGTGGTGCTGCGCCGGCATCATCCGGGCCAGGCCGCCGGCCTCGTCGAGGTGCGGCAGTGGCTCGCGGCCCAGGTCACGGTAGGTCACCCTGCCGCCGGGGTGGGCGGCCCGCCAGGCGTCGGCCGCCCGGGCGGTGAGCCGGCGGCTCACCGAGCGCTCTCCCTGGATGCTCGAGTCGATGTGCAAAAGGTGCGGCATTGGCTTGCCTCTCCGTCAATAGTTAGTGGTGCGCAAATCATTTGTAACACGCAGACTCCTCGGCTGGTCGGTAGACTTGGTCACATGCCCGCCGCGCCGGTCAACCAGCCAGAGCACCGCCTGGGTCCGCTGCTCGACCACCTCGCGCGCCGGATGCGGCTGCGGGCCGAGACGGTGCTGGCGCCGCTGGGTCTGCGGCCGCGTCACCTCGTCGCCCTGACCGTGCTGCGCGCGCAGGGGGGCAGCAGCCAGCAGGCGCTCGCCGGCACCCTCGCCATGGACGGCACGAACATCGTCGGCCTGCTCAACGAGCTGGAGGGGGAGGGGCTGATCGAGCGGCGACGCTCACCGGAGGACCGCCGGCGCCACGTCGTGGAGCTCACCGACGCCGGCGCCCGACGGCTCAGCGAGGCGGAATGCGCCCTCGCCACGGTGGAGGGGGAGGTGCTCGGCGGCCTCGACCCGGGCCAGCGCGAGACGCTTTACCAGCTGCTCCAGCAGGCCGCCACCGGCACCCCGGTCTGCTGCGCCGAAACGTTGGAGAATCCGCCGGGTGACGCCGAGGCCTGCTGAGGTCGGCCGTTCACGCCGCGCCCTCCTCGCGCTCCCTCATCGCCCCGGAGCCCTGGTCCGCACCTCCTGCAGCAGCCACCCGTTGGAGCCGGCCGACGAGTTCGCGGACGGCCGCGGCGAACCGTTCGTCGGATTCGCACGGCCAGTGGCCGCGGATGGGCGGCGGGACGCTGTCGCTCGGGGGCACCACCACGTCCTCCGGGTCCCGGAGCCGGCGGTCCACCCGCTCGCTCGGGTCGGTCCCCGGTGGCGGGTCGCCGGGGCGGTGGGCGGCGAACAGCCAGCCGCCGATCTGGTCGGTGTCCCGCCACAGGTTCACCCATCGCCAGCCGATCCGGGCGCCGACCTCGCGCAGCACGTCGCGGCCCAGGTACGCCGGGAAGAGCCGGGTGTACAGGCGGTCCAGCGGGGACCCGTAGGTGAGCAGCGCGACCCGGCGGCGCACCGGGGCCGGCAGTTGCAGCACGGCCGCGGCGAGCAGGACTGAGCCGTGGCTGTGGCCGGTGAGCAGGACGCCGTCGTGCTGGTTGGCCAGGTAGCAGATCCGCTTCGCCAGCTCGGGCACGGCCCGCTCCGCGTAGCAGGGCGGCGCGAACGGGTGGGCCGCCCGGGGCCAGAAGGTGCCGAGGTCCCACAACACGCCCACGTACCGGCGGAACTCGGCCGTTCGATAGGCGAACAGGCCGCCCACCACCAGCCCGGCGATTATCCCGGCGATGAGGTAGCTGCCGACGGTGAGCCCGAAGCTCACGAAGTCACCCGGTATGCCGAGGAACTGCTCGGCCAACGGGCTGGGATGGAACTCGAACAGGGCCAGCACGCTCGCGGCCAGGCCGACTGCGGCCAGGCAGGCGTACACGATGGCCAGCGGCCCGAGCCGCTCGGTGAACCGGGCCCGGGCAATCGTCTTCGCCACCCGGTCCAGGCGGTCGGCCGCCTCCGGTGGGGCGTCCGGGAAGTCTTGGGCGACGATCGCCGCGGCGGCCCGTCGCCGGCCCGGCCGGGTGAGCAGGGTGACCGCGCCGCCCGTCGCCACCGTGGCGATCGCCGACAGGAAGAACGTGAAGATCGCCCACTTGTACGCCAGCGGCGGGGGCACCAGGTCGCCGGCGCTCTGGGTGATCGCCCGCCGGTTGAGGAAGTACGCCGTCCGGTAGACCAGCTCGGCGGAGAGCGCGCTGGCCAGGCCCACCCCGACGGCCGCGATGACCGGCGCGCCGAGGCCGCGCAGCAGCGCCGACCGGGGATCCCGGCCGTGGCGCCGCCACAGGGTCAGCACGGCCAGCGCGAAGAGCAACGTCATCTGCGCGAAGAACGCCCAGGCGACGATCCGGCTGTACCCGGGCAGTCCGGTGGATTGCTGCCAGGGGGCGCCGTCCAGCGCGACGACCCCGAGGGTCGGCACGGTCAGGACGCACGCGACGACGCGCGCGGTGGCGGCCAGCCGGTCGGTCGGGCCGGCCGACGCCCGTTCCAGCGGCGCGCCGGCGCAGAGCATCGCCAGGCAGGCCGCGAGCACCGCGCCGGCGACCGTGGCCAGCGCGATCACCAGGGGCGACGGCCCGCCGGCGCCCCGCGCGGCGAGGAGGGTGAGGTTCAGCACCGCGAACGCGGCGGCGACGTGGATCGCTCGCAACCGGCCCACCATCGGCATGGCGTCCCACTGGCCGACGGCGCTGAGCCGGTCGCCCTCGGGGTCACCACCGGGCGTGCGGAAGGCGTCGTACGAGCGACCGGGCCGGACGCTGAGCAGCCAGAGCAGCCCAAGGGCGGCGACCGGTAGCACGGCGAGCACCACCAGGCGGAGTCCGACCGGGCGGCCGCCCAGCCAGGACAGCCAGGTGCGCCCGGTCAGGCAGCGGGACGAGCCCATGCACTTCCAGGCGATGAGGTCGAGGGCGACGCCGGCCGCGGAGAGCACGTACAGCAGGGAGAGGTTGAGCGCGATGAGCCGGCAGAGCACCTTGACCCCGGAGCCGGAGCCCCGGTCCGCCGGGCGCATCCAGAACGCCACGTTGCTGAGCATGAACGGCAGCAGGAACACCAGGGACAGCGTCCGCGCGGCCGTGCCCGACGGCAGGTCGCTCCACCGGTACGCCTCGAGCACCACGCCGCCCGGTCCGCTGCTGTCCGGGTAGTCGGGCCGGGGCCGGTAGAAGCCGCCGCTGCGGTCCCCGGCCACCTGGTGGACGTGCGGCCGGTCGAGCATCTGCCCGGCCCCGGCGCCCGAGACGCCGTGGACCCGCAGCTCCACGACGTCGCCCGGGACGCCCTGGCGTCCGGGCGGCGGTGACTCCTCCGACATCGGCCCGCCCCCGCTGCGCGGCCAGCAGTTCGTCACGGGTCGCGGACCGACGACGAGTTGCGCCGCCACCCGGCTGGCCGGGCTGACTACCCGCCCGGCGGCCCGCCAACCGCGCTCCCGGCACGCCGGCCCCGGTGGTCGCCGGGGCGGGTCGTGCGACCGTGGTCACCTCGGTGGGCGTCCGGCGCGCCGGGCACTCGTCCCCCTTCGACCCTGCGGCACGGGACCGGCGGGGGACAGGGCCGGACGGCCCAGGGCCACCGGGCCGGCCGCCCCTGCTCACTCCGACTCGGGGGCGGCCGGGAGCAGCGCCAGCGCGAGGGTCAGGTCGAGGACGGTGGCCGGGTCGTGGAGGCGGTCGCCGTACAGCTCGCGCAGCTGGCCCATCCGGTAGCGCACCGTCTGCGGGTGCACGAACAGTTCGGCCGCCACGTCGTCGCGCCGGCCCTGGTGCAGCAGCCAGGAACGCAGCGTCTCGGCGAGCCGGTGCGCGGTGGCCAGCGGCAGCGACTCCAGCGGTTTCAGCGCCTGGGCCCGCAGGTCGGCCAGCCCCTCCGGGTCCATGCTGAGCACCAGCTCGGCGAGGTGCTCCTCGGTGTCCACCGGCCCCGAGTCGGGCCGGCCGAGGCCGAGCGCCAGCGCCCGCGTCGCCCGCCGGTAGGAGGCCGCCACCCGGCTCCACGGGCGTGCCGGCCCGAGCACCGCCCGGTGCCCCTGCAGCACCCGGGCGAGCTGGCGGCGTCCGGCGTCGTGCGCGTCCGGCACCAGCAGCACGGCCAGCTCCTCGGCGAGGTCCACCCCGGGCAGGTCCTCCCCGCTCTCCAGGGTGTGCGGGCTGAGCAGCGCGAGCACCGCGCGCAGGTTGCGGCGCGGCAGCAGGACGACGGTGAGCGTCTGCGGCGGCGGCCAGTCCGCCCGCTCGGCGCTGCGGCGCAGCGTCTCCTCCGGCTCGCCGGCGAGCAGCTGCTGGGTGAGCCGCTCCAGGTAGCGGCGCTGGACCCGGCCGGCGGTGGCCAGCTCGTCGGCGTGCCCGGCCACGCTGGCGGCGGAGAGCTCGTCGATGTACGCGAACATCAGCTCGGCGAACTCGGCGACCGTCTCGGCGGCCAGCCCGCCGCGCACGGTGGTGGTGGAAACCTCCCGCCAGGCCACCCGCGCCCCCACCCGGTACGCCGCCAGCAGCGCGTCCATGCTGCGGCCGGAGCGTGCCTCCCCGCTGCCGAGCGCGTACGCGGCCTCCAGGGCGGGGGTCAGCGGGGTGCTCGGGTCGGAGGACTGGGCCTTCTCGACGAGCTGCAGGAACGTGCCGAGCGCGATGCGTACGGCGTTCTCGATCTTCTCCCGCATGGTGTCGGTGAGGGCGCCGGAGTAGCCGGGCACCTCGCCGGTGATCGCGCTGACCGTCCGCTCCGCCACCACGGGGAGGCGGTCGCGGAGCTGGGCGGCTACCCGCTCGTCCAATTCGAGGTGGGCGGCGCGCCGGGTCGTCCCGGACTGGTCCGACATGTTGTTCTCCCCGAACAAATACCCGCTGCTGATTCACCTTTGACGGTCAAGATGTTATGCGATAGCGCGTCCACCCTGGTTATATGACCACAACTGTCCCGCGGCCCCCCACGAAGGTCTCCCTCCGGGACCGGCTGCTGCGGCTGGCCGAGACGGTCACCACCCCGCTGCTGCCGGACGACTACCTCGACCTGGTCGCCCCGCTGCGCGCCGGCGCCCCGCTGCGCGGCCGGATCGTCGCCGTGCGACCGGAGACCCGGGACGCGGCGACCGTGGTCATCCAGCCCGGGCGCGGCTGGCGCGGCCACGCCCCCGGACAGTACGTACGCCTCGGCGTGGACGTCGACGGGGTGCGCCAGTGGCGCGCGTACTCGGTCACCTCGGTGCCCCGCGGTCGGGACGGCCACCTCGCGATCACCGTCAAGGCGATCCCGGACGGCAAGGTCAGCAACCACCTCGTCCACCGCACGCGGCCCGGCACGATCGTGCAGCTCGACCAGGCCCAGGGCGACTTCGTGCTGCCGGAGGCGACCCCCGAGCGGGTCCTCCTGCTCACCGCGGGCAGCGGCATCACGCCGATCATGGCGATGCTCCGCGCCGGCCTGCACACCCGGGCGGACGTCGTGCTGGTGCACTCCGCGCCCACCCCGGACGACGTGATCTTCGGCGCGGAGCTGCGGGCGCTCGCCGGGCAGGGCGCGCTGCGGCTGGTCGAGCGGCACACCGACGTCGACGGTCTGCTCGGCGTGCACGAACTCGACGACCTGGTGCCCGACCACGTCGAGCGGGAGACCTGGGCCTGCGGCCCGGTCGGCATGCTCGACGCGGTCGACGGGTACTGGGCCTCCCGGGGGGCGTCGGAGCGGCTGCACACCGAGCGGTTCCGACCCACCGTGATCTCGCCCGGGGAGGGCGGCACGGTCACCTTCACCGGCTCCGGGACGACCGTCGAGGCGGACGGGGCCACCCCGATCCTCGATGCCGGCGAGAACGCGGGCGTGCTGATGCCCTCCGGCTGCCGGATGGGGATCTGCTTCGGCTGCGTCCTCCCGCTGCGTCAGGGCGCCGTCCGCGACCTGCGCAACGGCGACCTCACCACCGCCGTCCCCGGTGACGGCGTGCTCATCCAGACCTGCGTGTCGGCCGCGGCCGGTACCTGCGACATCGAACTCTGACAGGAGGCCGACGTGACCGTCATCCAGAAGAAGGCCCGTAACCCGATCGCCCACCTGAGCGCCGAGGACATCGAGATCATCGGCAAGGAGCTGGACGTCATCCGGGACCGGGTGATCGCCGACCGGGGCGAGCGCGACGCGCGGTACATCCGCAAGGTGATCAAGACCCAGCGGACGCTGGAGATCAGCAGCCGCGCGGTGCTGCTCTTCTCGCTCTTCCCGCCGGCCTGGGTGGTGGGCACCGCCGGCCTCACGGTGGCCAAGATCCTGGACAACATGGAGATCGGGCACAACATCCTGCACGGCCAGTGGGACTGGATGCGCGACCCGAAGATCCACTCGACCACCTGGGAGTGGGACCACGTCTCCCCGGCCGCGCAGTGGAAGCACTCGCACAACCAGCTGCACCACACGTACACCAACGTGGTCGGCAAGGACAACGACCTCGGGTACGGCATCATGCGCGTCGACGAGGACCAGAAGTGGCACCCGATGCACCTCGGCCAGCCGCTGTGGAACCTCCTCAACGCCTGCTTCTTCCAGTACGGCATCGCCGCGTACGACCTGGAGCTCGGCCGCAACCTGCAGAAGGACCGGCGCAAGGCCCCGGAGTTCCGGGCCCGGGCCCGCGCGGTCGGTCGCAAGATCCGCCGCCAGGTGCTCAAGGACTACATCGTCCACCCGCTGCTGTCCGGCCCGTCCTTCCTCAGCACCCTGGCCGCCACCTTCACCGCGAACCTGATCCGCAACGTGTGGAGCCACTCGGTGATCATGTGCGGGCACTTCCCGAACGGTGTGGAGACCTTCGAGAAGACCTCCATCGAGGGCGAGACCCGGGGCGAGTGGTACCTGCGGCAGATGCTCGGCTCCGGCAACATCAGCGGCAGCAAGCTGATGCACCTCATGACCGGCAACCTGTCGTTCCAGATCGAGCACCACCTCTTCCCCGACCTGCCGAGCAACCGCTATCAGGAGATCGCCCCGCAGGTCCGTGCGCTCTTCGACCGGTACGGGCTGAAGTACACCACCGGTCCGCTGCCCAAGCAGGTCGCCTCCGCCTGGTGGAAGGTCATCCGGCTCTCCCTGCCGAACCGGCGTACCGCCCAGCCGATGGCGCCGGCGCTGCTCTCCTCCGCGGCGGCCTGACCCGTCGCCGACCCGGGACCGCTCGCACGCCGGCCCGGCCGTCCCGACGCCGATCTCTCGGTGCCCGGGCCGGTCGGGCCGGTGTCGTTCCTGTTGGTGCGCATGGGCTGCTGTTGCCGGGCGGCGGGCGTCACGGGTTGACGAAGTTGCGCACCTGGCCGTAGATGGTGGCGTCGTTCTGCAGGCTGGTGTGGAAGACGCAGGCCGTCTGGGTGTTGGTCGCGCCGGAGAGGATCGTGCTGTCCACCGGGTTGATGACCCCGTCGCAGGGGGAGCGCCAGGTGCCGTAGACGAAGGCGCCGGGCGTCTCGTCGCCGGAGTTCACGGCGGCGAGGAAGGTCGAGCCGACCCGCATCTCCACGCAGGCGGTGCTGGTGCAGGTGTTCGCCGAGCTGGTGCCGTGGTTGGGCCCGCCCAGGGAGACCCAGCGGTCGACCTTGCCGCTGCTGGCCAGGTTCTTCAGGTAGTAGCGCGAGGAGAGCCCGCCCATCGAGTGGGTGACGATGTCCACCTTGGTCGCGCCGGTGGCGGCGAGCAGTTGGTCGACCTCCTGGCTGATGGTCTGCGCGGTGGTGGCGTTGGACTGGCTGGTGTTGTAGGAGAACGCCCGCAGGTGGCTGGCCGGCCAGCCGTCGGCCTGGAAGCGGCTGACCATCGTGTTCCAGGTGGACGCGCTGCTGTTCCAGCCGTGCACGAAGAGGATCGGGTTGCTCGACGGCGTGTACGAGGCCGCGTGGGCGGGGGTTTGCAGGCTGACCAGGGTCGCCGCGGTGACGGTGAGGGCGAGCAGCCACCTCGACATCAGCGATTTCACGGGAGTGTGTCCTTCCGGGGGAGACGGGCGATGCGCCGCCGGTAGGCGGGCCGCCCACGAGCCGTCCGAGGTGCCGGAATGTTACCGGCTGGTTGCCTTCATATGTCAATACATCAATTTAACTGCGGTGGGCAGGTCGGGATGGCCACCGGAGGACTACTCCTGCGGTGTCGAACGCGCGCGGCGGTCGGTGGACGGTCACGCGCTGTTCACATCGCGTTGCCCGGCGGGGCTTCCGCAAGATCGACGGAGTCGGCGATGATAGACGCACCCCTATGCGGCCTGGGATCATCCGGGCCGACCCGCTCCGCTCGGGCGCACACCCCCTCCGCCCGAGCGTCCTGTCTGGAGGCAAGATGCGTCGACATGTGCTGGCTGGTCTCGCGGTCGGAGTTCTCGCGGCGACACTGTGTGCCGCGCCCGCTGCGGCGGCGTCCCCCGACGTCGTCATCAGCGAGATCTACGGCGGTGGCGGCAACACCGGCGCCACGTACCAGCACGACTTCGTCGAGCTCTACAACCGTTCCTCGGTCAGCGTCACCCTGACCGGGTGGAGCGTCCAGTACGCATCGGCGTCCGGCAGCACCTGGTCGGTGACGGGGCTGTCCGGCTCCATCGCGGCCGGCGGGTACTACCTGGTCAAGCTCGCATCCGGCGGCACCGCCGGCGCGGCCCTGCCCACCGCCGACGCCACCGGCACCACCAACCTCTCCGCTACTTCGGGCAAGATCGCGCTGCGCACCACGACTACCGCCCTTACCTGCTCCACCAGCTGCGCGTTCGTCTCCGGCAACCGGGACTTCGTCGGCTACGGCTCGGCCAACGACGCGGAGGGCACCCGCGCGGCTGGCGGCTCCAACACCGCCTCGGTCGCCCGCACCAACCCGGCCGTCGACAGCGACAACAACGCGGCCGACTTCGCCGCCGGCACGCCCACCCCGCGCAACGCCGCCGGCACCGACTCCTGCCCGACGGGCACCCGGATCCGCGACATCCAGGGCGCCGGCCACCTGGCGGCGCTGACCGGCAGCCGGACCACCCGCGGCATCGTCACCGCGAAGTCCACCGCCGGCTTCTGGCTCCAGGACCCCTGCCCGGACGGCTCCGACGCCACCTCCGAGGGGCTCTACGTCTCCACCTCCGGCTCGCCGACGGTCAGCGTCGGCGACGACGTGTCGGTGACCGGCAGCGTCAGCGACGTCCGGCCCGGCGGCGCGGCGACCAACCTGACCGTCACCACCATGGCGTACTCGAACAAGGGCACCCTGGGCACCGGCAAGCCGCTGCCCGCGGCGACCGTGGTCGGTTCCGGCGGGCGGGTACCGCCCGGCGCCGTCATCGAGGACGACGCCACCGGCAACGTCGAGACCTCCGGCACCTTCGACCCGGCCAGCGACGGCCTCGACTTCTGGGAGTCGCTGGAGGGCATGCGGGTGCAGATCGCCTCGGCCGCCGTCGTCGGCCCGACGAATCAGTACGGCGAGTTCCCGGTCGTGCCGGGCGGTTCCGGCGTACGCAGTGCCCGGGGCGGCATCGTCACCCAGGCCGGTGACTTCAACCCGGAGCGGGTGATCGTCGGCGACACCCTGGCCACCGCGCCGACCGTGGCGGTCGGCGACACCTTCGGCGCGGCCCTGACCGGCGTTCTCAGCTACGACTTCGGCGACTACCTACTGCTGCCCTCGTCGTTCCCGGCCGTCGTCTCCGGCGGGCTGACCGCGGAGACCACCACCGCGGCGGCCACCGGCCAGCTCGCCGTGGCCACGTTCAACGTGGAGAACCTCGACCCGACCGACCCGCAGAGCAAGTTCGACGCCCTGGCCGGCCAGATCGTCACCAACCTGCGCTCACCCGACCTGGTGGCACTCGAGGAGGTCCAGGACAACAACGGGGCCACCAACAACGGCGTCGTCGCCTGTGACCAGACGATGAGCAAGCTGATCTCGGCGATCAGCGCCAAGGGCGGCCCGTCCTACGGGTACCGGCAGATCAACCCGACCAACGACGCGGACGGCGGCGAGCCCGGCGGCAACATCCGCCAGGTCTTCCTGTTCCGTACCGACCGGGGGCTCTCCTTCACCGACCGGGCCGGTGGCACCGCGACCGCCACGACCACGGTGAACACCGTCAGCGGGGTGCCGCAGCTGTCGTACTCGCCGGGGCGGGTGCAGCCGGGCGACGCCGCGTTCAACGCCAGCCGAAAGCCCCTCGCGGGCGAGTTCCGCTGGAACGGGCGGCCGCTGTTCGTCATCGCCAACCACTTCAACTCCAAGGGTGGCGATGACCCGCTGATGGGTCGCTACCAGCCGCCGTCGGCGTCGTCGGAGACCCAGCGCCACCAGCAGGCCACCATCGTCAACTCGTTCGTCGACTCGATCCGGGCCGTCGACCCGAACGCGGCGGTCGTCGTCCTGGGCGACATCAACGACTACGACTTCAGCCAGACCACGAACCTGCTGGTCGGCTCCGGCGAGCTGGTCGACCTGCCGCGCACGCTGCCGGTGGCCGAGCGCTACACCTACGTGTACGAGGGCAACTCGCAGGTCCTCGACCACATCCTGCTGTCGTCCTGGCTCGCCACCCAGCCGTACGTCTACGACGTGGTGCACGTCAACAGCGAGTTCCCGACGCAGGTCTCCGACCACGAGCCCCAGGTGGTCCGGCTGACCTTCTGACCTCCGGCGGCACCGCCCGGTCCCGGCTCCCACCTACCAACCGGTGGAAGGCGGGACCGGCCGCCGTCAGCGGACCCGGTGGCAGCCGGGGTGGGCCGGTGTCAGACTTCCAGCGGAGACCACCACAGCGAGGGACGTGGGCGCATGACGGGACACGGGTACGACCTCCGACCGGACACCGAGACCGTGACGCTGTTCGGCGCCCGGGTCACCCTCGTCGAGGCGGCCGCGCTGCTGACCGCCGCCGGCGCCGGCCCGGTCGAGCTGCTCGCCCACGCCGCCTTCCCCGACCCGGTCCGCCAGGTCCGCTTCACCGTGCGTACCGAGAACCGGGCCGGCCGGCCGACCCACCGGTTCGACGCGCATCTGACGGCGGACCGGCCCGGCATGACGGCGGGCCTGCTCGCGGTCAGCCTGGCCGGCCCGGCCGGGATCCTGCTCGCCCACCGGCTCGCCGCCCTCGAGCACGTCGGCGGCGGCATGGTGGCCGGCGCCGGCCGGGTGGCGGCGGAGGCCACCCGACGCCTCGGCCTGCGCCCACCGGCGGCCGCACCGCTCGCCGAGCCGGCCCGCGACCCCGCCGGCCTGGCCGTGCTGGCGGAGGCCGAGGAGCTGGGCCTGGCGCCGGTGATCGGGCACGACACCGGGCCGGGCGGCCGGACGGTGACCGTCCGCGGCGCGGTGCCCAGCGCCGAGGTAACCCCGGCGCACCTGCGGGCGATGGTCGCCCTCGTGCTCCAGGCCGTTCGCGAGCTGGCCGGCGACACCCCCGAGCCGGCGGTGCTGCGCGGCCGGTCGTACGCGATCGGTCGGCACGCCGAGCCACCCGCGACGGCGCCGGCCAGCGCGGCCGTGACCCTCGACCAGGTCGGCGGCCTGGCCGAGGTGGTCGCCCGGTTCCGGGAGATCGCGGTGTCGTTCTGCCACCCGCAGGTGATGGCCCGCTGGGGGGCTCGCCGGCCGCAGGGCATCCTCATGTACGGCCCGCCCGGCACCGGCAAGACCATGCTGGCCCGGGCACTGGCCAACGAGATCGGCGCCGACTTCACCGAGATCCGCACCCCGGAGATCCTCGACAAGTACCTGGGCGGCTCCGAGCGCAACATCAAGCAGATCTTCCGGGAGGCCCGCCGCTACCGGCAGCCGACGGTGATGCTCTTCGACGAGTTCGACAGCATCATCAGCTACGCCGGCGCGGGCGGGGACGCCGCCAGCCAGGCGGTGAACGCGGTCGCCGGCATCTTCAAGCAGGAGATGAACACCCTGTTCGAGGAGAACCCGGACGTCATCGTGGTGGCCACCACCAACTTCCCGCAGCGGGTGGACGCCTCGCTGATCCGGTCCGGCCGCTTCGACATCAAACTCGCCATCCCGACACCCGACGAGTCCGGCCGCGCCGAGATCATCACCAAGATGATCCGCGAGTTGATCGACCGGCACGAGCGGCCCGGCTTCCGGATGTTCGCCGCCGACGTCGACGCGGCCGAGCTGGCCGCGCTCACCCCCGGCCTGACCGGCGCGGACATCCGGGAGGTGCTGCGACGGGTACAGCTGGCCAAGGCGATGCGGGAGGCGACGGAGGGTGCGCCGGCCGCCCCGATCAGCCAGGATGACCTGCGAGAGGCCGTCGCCGGGCTGCGCCGGGGCTGAGACGGCACGATGGAAGGAGACCCGTGTCGTCCACCCTGTTGTCCCGTCGCGACCTGGCGTTCCTGCTCCACGACTGGCTCGACGTGACCCGGCTGACCGGGCGGCCCCGATACGCGGAGCACTCCCGGGAAACCTTCGACGACGTGCTGGACCTCGCCGCCCGGGTGGCCGCCGAGCACTTCGCCACCCACAACCGGGCCGCCGACGCCGCCGAGCCCACCTTCGACGGCCGCCGGGTGCACACCATTCCACAGGTCAAGGCCGCCCTGGACGTCTTCGCCCAGACCGGGCTGCTGGCCGCCAGCCTGGACGAGTCGGTCGGCGGGATGCAGCTGCCGCACGTCGTCTCCGCCGCCTGCTTCGCGTGGTTCCAGGCGGCCAACGTCGGCACCGCAGCGTACCCGTTCCTCACCCTGGGCAACGCCAACCTGCTGCTCACCCATGGCAGCGCCGAGCAGATCGACACCTGGGTACGCCCCATGCTGGCGGGGCGCTTCTTCGGCACCATGTGCCTGTCCGAGCCGCAGGCCGGCAGCTCCCTGGCCGACATCTCCACCCGGGCCGAGCCGCAGGAGGACGGGACGTACCGGCTGGTCGGCACCAAGATGTGGATCTCCGGCGGCGACCATGAGCTGGCCGAGAACATCGTCCACCTGGTGCTGGCCCGGATCCCCGGCGGGCCGGCCGGGGTCAAGGGCATCTCGCTGTTCATCGTGCCGAAGGTGCTCCTCGACGCCTTCGGCGCGCCCGGGCCGCGCAACGACGTGGTGCTGGTCGGCCTCAACCACAAGATGGGCTACCGGGGCACCACCAACACGCTGCTCAACTTCGGGGAAGGGGTGCACCGGCCGTACGGGCGGGCGGGTGCGGTCGGCTACCTGGTCGGGCAACCGCACCAGGGGCTGGCGCAGATGTTCCACATGATGAACGAGGCGCGGATCGGCGTCGGCGCCGGCGCGACCGCACTCGGCTACACCGCCTACCTCAAGTCCGTCGGGTACGCCCGCCAGCGGCCGCAGGGCCGTCCGCTCGCCGACAAGGACCCGACCGCGCCGCAGGTGCCGATCGTCGCCCACCCCGACGTCCGCCGGATGCTGCTGGCCCAGAAGAGCTACGTGGAGGGCGCGCTCGCCCTCGTCCTCTACTGCGGACGGCTGCTCGACGAGCAGAAGACCGCCCCCGCCGAGGCCGACCGTGACCGCGCCCACCTGCTGCTGGACATGCTCACCCCGATCGCCAAGAGCTGGCCGTCGCAGTGGTGCCTCGCCGCCAACGACCTGGCCATCCAGGTGCACGGCGGGTACGGCTACACCCGGGACTACGACGTCGAGCAGCACTGGCGGGACAATCGGCTCAACCCGATCCACGAGGGCACCCACGGCATCCAGGCGCTGGACCTGCTCGGCCGCAAGGCCACCATGCAGGGCGGCGCCGGACTGGCGCTGCTGCTGGAGACGATCGGCGCGACGGTCACCCGGGCCTGGAAGGCCGAGGGGGAGGCGGCGGAGCTCGCCGCCCAGCTCGGCGCGGCGGTGGACCGGATCGGCGTGGTGACCCGCCGGCTCTGGGCCACCGGCGACCCGGAGCTGGCCCTGGCGAACGCCAGCGCCTACCTGGAGGCGGTCGGCCACGTCGTGATCGCCTGGATGTGGCTGGAGCAGCTGCTCGTCGTCGAGGCGGCCGGCGCTCCGGACGGGCCGGACGCCGACTTCCTCGCCGGCAAGCGGCAGGCCGCCCGGTACTTCTTCCGCTACGAACTGCCCCGCACCGGCCCCCAGTTCGACTTGCTGGAGAGCCTCGACCGGACCACCCTCGACACCCGCGAGAGCTGGTTCTGACCGCCCGGCGCGCCGGGGCCGGCCCTCGACCGGCGGGGCTGCTGCCGCCGCGGCCGCCGGCACGTTCGGCACCGCACGATGGACGCCGGCATCGCGCGCCGGACCACGGCCCAGGGGTCAGTCCCCGGCGAGCAGCCGGTCGCGGACCTCGCGGCGGAGGACCTTGCCGATCTGGGACCGGGGCAGATCCTCCACCACGACGACGCGGCGGGGCACCTTGTAGCCGGCGAGGTGCTGCCGGCAGCCGGATCGGACATCCTCGGGGGCGGTGGCGGCCTCGGGGTCCAGCACCACCACGGCCACGACGTCCTCGCCGCCGCGCTCGCCCGGCAGGCCGACCGCGGCCGCGTCGAGGACGCCGGGCACCAAGCGCAGCGCCTCCTCCACCTCGGACGGATAGACGTTGAAACCGCCGGTGATGATCAGCTCCTTGATCCGGTCCACCACGGTCACGAAGCCGTCCGGGTCCATCGTCACCACGTCGCCGGTACGCAGCCAGCCGTCCGGCAGCAGCATCGCCGCCGTGTCCTCGGGGCGCCCCCAGTAGCCGGCGAACACCTGCGGGCCCCGGATCAGCAGCTCGCCGGCCTCGCCCGGGGCCCGGTCCCGGGCCGGGTCCTCCGGGTCGACGATCCGGATCTCGGTGGACGGGAAGGGCACCCCGACCGTGCCGGGCCGGCGGGCCGGGGAGACCGGGTTGCCCAGGGTGATCGGGGAGGTCTCGGTCATGCCGTACCCCTCGACGAGCAGGCCACCGGTGACCGACTCCCACAGCTCCATGGTGGCCGGCGGCAGCGCCATGGCGCCGGAGATCGCGTATCGGACGGAGGTGAGGTCGATGTCGCGTTCCCGGGCGGCGGTGGCGAGCCGCTCGTAGATCGGCGGCACGGCGGGCAGGAAGGTCGGCGGGCGGCGGCGTACCGCGTCGAGGACCTGCTCGAGGTCGAACCGGGGGAAGAGCACCAGGGTGGCGCCGATA
The DNA here is from genome assembly GCF_033804685.1 of Micromonospora sp. RTP1Z1. Classification (NCBI taxonomy): domain Bacteria; kingdom Bacillati; phylum Actinomycetota; class Actinomycetes; order Micromonosporales; family Micromonosporaceae; genus Micromonospora; species Micromonospora sp. RTP1Z1. Next base: position 11,983 of record NZ_JAPFQV010000006.1, on the reverse strand, counting down.
CTCACCGAGAAGGTCAGGCACAACGTCAGCCCGTACGCGTGGAAGAGCGGCAGGACGGCGTACACCGTCTCCTCGCCGTCGCGCAGGCCCGGCACCCAGGCGCGGCCCTGCGCCGCATTGACCCGCAGGTTGCAGTGGGTGAGGATGGCGCCCTTCGGGGTGCCGGTGGTGCCGCCGGTGTACTGGAGCAGCGCGATGTCGTCCGCGCCGGGCGTCGGATGGTCGGCCGGCAGGGGGCCGGCGGCGGCGACCAGCTCCGCCCAGGAGAGCGTGCCGGGCGCCGGCGCGGTCATCGCGGCCCGCGCGGCGCGGGCCTTGCGCAGCGGCAGCCGCAGGGCCCAGCGCTTGAACGGGGGCAGCGCGCCGGTCAGGTCGACCGCGACGACCGTCTCCACCGAGCCCCGGCCGGCGACCAGCGGGGCGACCTTGTCCCAGACCACGGCCACCCGGGCGCCGTGATCGGTGAGCTGGTGCTCCAGCTCCTGCGCGGTGTAGAGCGGATTGTGCTCGACCACCACCGCGCCGAGGCGCAGCACCGCGTAGAAGGCGACCACGTGCTGGGGGCAGTTCGGCAGCACCAGCGCCACCCGGTCGCCGCGCGCCACGCCGAGCCGGCGCAGCGCCTCGGCGGCCCGGGCGACCTGGGCGGCCAGCTCGGCGTACGTGGTGGTGGCGCCGAAGAAGTCCAACGCCACCCGGGAGCCGAACCGGCGGGCGGCGTCGGTCAGCAGGTCGACCAGCGACTCCGCCGGCGTGGCGATGGTGGCCGGTACGCCTGGGGCGTAGCTGCGCGTCCAGGGCCGATCCGCGGTCACGTCCATCGCCGTGTCTCCTCGCTGGTGGGGTGGCGCCACCACCACCTTAATCTACGGGCCAGTAACCTACCGCCGCGTAGGTCCCTGGCCCCGGAGCTGAGGTGCGGCGGCCCCGACCATCGGAAGGTAGCTCCCCCGGCGTCGGGCCCCAGGTGCTGGCGGCGCTGCGCGGAGCCGTACCCGTCGGGTCGTCGTCAGCGGCGGCCGGCGGCCGGATGGCGGGCCTGGCGGCCCTTCACGACGGCCAGCACGATGACGACCACCAGCGCGATCACCCCGATGATCACCAGCCAGCGGACCGCCCCCGGTCGGGCGCGTCGGGGGTCAGTGCCGGGCGACGTAGACGGTGTTCGCGGACTCCCGGCCCTGCAGCGGGTTGGGAAACCGGACGACGTGCGCCACCGAGGTCGGGAACACCTCGGTCAGCACCCGCTGGAACGACGGGTCGGGCGGGTCGTTCGACCAGAGCGCGAAGACTCCGTCGGGGTGCAGCAGCGCGGCGAGCCGGCGCAGCCCCGCCGCCGTGTAGAAGTCGGCGTGGCTGGGGTGCAGCACCTGGCGCGGCGAGTGGTCGACGTCGAGCAGCACGGCGTGGAACCGCCGCCCCGGCGCGTCGGGGTCGAACCCGACCCCGTCGGCGACGGCGGCGAAGAAGTCGGCCCGGACGAACCGGGTACGCGGATCGGTGGCCAGCCCGGCGGTGAAGGGCAGCAGGTCCCGGCGGTGCCAGTCGATCACGTCCTCGATGGCCTCCACCACCACCAGCGAACGGACCCGCGGGTCCTCCAGGGCGGTCCGCGCGGTGTAGCCGAGGCCGAGCCCGCCGACCACGACGTCGAGGGCGTCGCCGGCCAGCGTGGCCAGCCCGAGCCGGGCGAGTTCGATTTCCGCGACCGGGAAGAGGCTGGACATCAGGAACTCGTCGTCGAGCTTCACCTCGTACACGTCGACGTCGAGCGACGGGTCGCGCCGTCGGCGCAGGCTGATCTCGCCGATCGGGGTCTCCCGCCAGGCCAGTTCTTCGAATCGCGCGCCCACGGGGGTCCTCTCCGCCGGTTCCGTCACCGGATGCTACCGGCCCGTCGGCCCGCCGCCGGACGAACCGGACCGCGCCGGGCTTTTCCGCCGCCCTCGGCATCCTGCGCCCCGACCCGGGTAAGCCACCCGGTCGATGGTGACGGCGGAAGGGGACCGCGGTGGCGGAGATGTTGGCCGGACGGTTGCACGTGACCGGGCGGGAGTTGCGGGTGGAGTCGGTGCCGGTGCCCGAGCCGGGTCGCGGGGAGGTCCGGATCAGGGTCGCCGCCGCCGGGGTGTGCCTGTCGGACGTGCACCTGATCGACGGCACGCTCACCCCGGTGTACCTGCGCGGCGACGTGGTGACTTTCGGTCACGAGGTGGCCGGGACCGTCGACGCGCTGGGGGAGGGGGTCGAGGGCTGGCAGCCGGGCCAGCGGGTGCTGCTCCAGGCGGGGGAGCGGGACCGGCGCGGCACGGTGCTCACCCGCGGCGTCGACTACGACGGCGGCTGGGCCGAGTACGCGCTGGCCCGCGAGGACACCGTCATGCCGATCCCCGACGCCCTGCCGTTCGAGCAGGCCTGCATCATCCCCGACGCGGTCTCCACCCCGTGGGCGGCGGTGACCGACACCGCCCGCACCCGGGCGGGGGAGGCGGTCGCGGTGTGGGGGGTCGGCGGCCTCGGCGCGCACGCGGTGCAACTGCTGCTGCTGGTCGGTGCGGCGCCGGTCATCGCCGTGGACCCGCTGCCGGCGGCCCGGGACCGGGCGCTGACCCTCGGCGCCGACATGGCCCTGGACCCGAAGGACAACGCCTTCCGGGATGTCGTGCTGGACGTGACCAACGCCCGCGGCCTGGACGTCGCGTTCGACTTCGCCGGCGTCACCCCGGCACGCGAGCAGGCCATGACCGTGCTCGGCCGGCAGGGCCGGCTGGTGCTCAGCGGCATCGCCAACCAGCCGGTCACCATCCCCTCGGACAGCCGGTTCAACTACAGCCGGCAGGCCGTGCTCGGCCACTACGGCTCGGAGGCGCAACACGTCGAGCAGCTCGTGTCGCTCGCCGCTCAGGGACGGCTCGACCTGACCGCCTCGGTCAGCGACGTGCTGCCGCTGGCCGAGGCGGCCGAGGCGGTGCGCCGGGTCCGCGACAAGGAGGGCAACCCGATCCGGCTCATCCTGCGCCCCTGACCGGTCGGCCGGGCGCGCCCCGTGCGCCGGTGCGGGGTCAGCCGACGGGGCGGGCCGCGACGACCACCGTGTCGAGGGCGTCCACGCTGCCACCATCGTCGGTGGGCACCGGCCGGCGGGCGGTCTCGGCCCGCTGGATCCGCAGCCCGGCGAGCCCGTCAACGACCGCCTCGGGGGTGAGCAGGATCGCCGGGTCCTGCGGCCCGCCCGTCCCGCCGTCGAGGTTCGTCCGGTCGTGGCCGACGACGACGATCGTGCCGCCGGGGCGCAGCGCGCTCCGGGCGGCGGCGAGCACCCGGGCCAGCTCCTCGGCGGGCAGGTGCAGGTAGCTGATCAGGACCAGGTCGTAGCTGCCCGGCACCGGCCGGTACGCGGTCACGTCGGCGACCCGCCACTCGACCGGTACGCCCCGCGCGGCGGCCAGCTCGCGGCCCCGCTCGACGGCCACCGGCGAGAAGTCCACGGCGGTGACCCGCCAACCCTGCTCGGCCAGCCAGACCGCGTTGCGTCCCTCCCCGGCGGCCAGGTCGAGCGCGCTGCCGGGGGCCAGCCCGGTGACCGACTCGACGACGAAACGGTTGGGTTCAGCGCTCCACACCAGACCTGGCGTGTTGGCGTACCGGGCGTCCCAGTCGCTGCTGTCCACTGTGTCTCTCCTTCTGGCGGTGTCGCACCACCGCCACTGCGACCGTACCGGCCACCGCGAGCGCCGCCACCGCGGCCAGCCCCAGTCCCAGATCGGCGGGAAGCTGCTGGGCGAGGACGAAGACGCCCATCACCACGACGAACCAGCCGAACGCCCGGCGCAGCAGGTCGGCGGGGATCCGCCCGGCCAGCCGGCCACCGGCGAGGCTGCCGAGGGTCGCCGCGGCCGTGACGGCGGCGGCCAGGCGCCAGTCGATGGAGACGCTGGACAGGTGGCCGGTGAAGCCGGCGAGGGTCTGCATGGCGATGACCAGCAGCGAGGTGCCGACCGCGGCGGGCATGGGGAGGCCCCCGACCAGGGTCAGCGCGGGAACGACGACGAACCCGCCGCCAGCGCCGAAGAGGCCGGAGAGCAGGCCGACCGCGACCCCCGCGGCCAGCGCCCGCCCCACGGAAAGCTCCCGCGGTGTCGGCTCGTCGCAGGCCCGACGACCGCGCAGCATCTTGACGGCGGTGCCGAGCATCATCACGGCGAACGCGGTGAGTAGCGCCGCCGTCGGAATGAAGGTGGCGAGCCGGCCGCCGGCGTACGCGCCGGCCATGCCGGCCAGCCCGAACAGCAGGCCGGTGCGCCAGCGGACCCGGCCCGCCCGGGAGTGCGGCACGAGCGCGACGGCGCTGGTCACCCCGACTACGAGCAGCGAGATGGCGATGGCTTCCTGGGCAGGCAGTCCGGCGACGTACACCAGCAGGGGTACGGCGAGGATGGATCCGCCGCCGCCGAGCAGGCCGAGGCTCACCCCGATGAGCACGGCCAGCCCGACGGTCAGCGCCAGGGCGCCGGTCATGAGCGGCTGCCCGCGGTCGAGCCCTCCCGCAGTTGGCCGACGATGGTGTCCAGGTCGCAGCTCGCGCCCCGGTTGTACGGCAGCTTGCCGAGCAGCATGCCCATCGCACAGGTGTTGGTGACGGCCGCGAACGTGAGGCCGGCGCCGATGAAGCCGGCGACCCACGTGAGCCCGGACAGGAAGACCGAGCCGAGGATGCTGAGCAGCACGATCGAGCCGGCGACGACGCGGACCTGCCGTTCCAGGTCCCAGCGGGGGGTGCCCTGCCGGGTCGGTGCGTTCGCGGCCTGCCAGGCCAGCATGCCGCCGTCGAGGACCTTGAGGTTCGGCAGTCCGACCCCGGCGAGGGACCGTCCGGCCTGGCTGGCGCGGGCGCCGGAGCGGCAGATCAGCACCACGTCCTCGCCCAGGTGGTTGCGCAGCTCCGCCCGGTGCTCCCGGAGCAGGTCCAGCGGAACGTTGTAGGCGCCGGGGATGTGGGACGTCTCGAACTCGGCGGGGGTGCGCACGTCGAGCAGCCGGGGCCCCTGGCCCGAGTCGATCAGCTGGCGCAGGGCGCCGGCGTCGAGCGTGGCGGGGCGGAAGTGCTCATGTCTCCTCGTTCGTGGCTCAACGCCGTTCTCGGCGGGCAGGGTGGGGCCGGCCGGCGCGGAGCCGCGCCGGCCGGTGTCGCAGTTGGGTCAGGGCTTGTCGGCCATGGCCACGCCCGCCGCCTCGGCCTCGCCGAACTTGTCGTCGATCACGACCACCTGGCGGCCGACGTTCGCCAGCAGCGAGGCGGCGGCGGTGGCGCGGTAGCCGGATCCGCAGTGCACCCAGACGGTGCCCGCAGGCACGTCGGCGAGCCGCCTGGGCAGGTCGGGCAGCGGGACGTGCACGGCGCCGTCGATGTGGCCGCCGCGCCACTCGTTGGTCATCCGGACGTCGAGGACCACGTCGGGGGCGGGCAGGCCGGCGGGCGGGTTGCCCGCGCGTGCGGCGGCCAGCGCCGGGAAGTCGGCCATCCGCAGCTCGCGGAGCTGGGCGGGGTCGCTGGCCCACTGCTCGGGCTCGCCGGTGGCCTGGGCGGCGGGCCGGTCGATGCCGATCCGGACCAGCTCGCGCTGGGCGTCGGCGACCTGCTCCGGCGTCTCCGCCAGCAGGGTGATCGGTACGCCCCAGTCGATCAGCCAGCCGAGCCAGGTCGACATCGGGCCGTCCAGCCCGAGGCTGACCGTGCCGGCCAGGTGGGAGGCCGCGTACGCCTTGCGGGTGCGCAGGTCGACCACCCATTCGCCGGCGGCGATCCGGTCCCGCAGCTGCCCGGCGTCGGCCCGGGTCGCCGGGGTCAGGTCGACGGGTGCCGGACCGGCGGCGTTCGCCACCCCCATGTGCGCGTAGTACGCCGGGTAGGCGTCCAGTCCCGCGAGCGTCTCGGTGACGAACTCGTCGGCGGCCAGTCGGAGCACCCGGTTGGCCTGCTTCTCCCGCCCGATGATCGACTCGGGGGCGTCGGCCTGGGCGGCCGAGCAGAAGCTGCCGAAGCCGTGGGTCGGCCACACCTGCGCCCCGTCTGGCAGCAGGTCGGCGAGCCGCCGTGCCGAGGCGTGCTGGTGGTGGGCCAGCTCGTGGGCGTGCTGCTCGCCGAGCAGGTCGGTGCGGCCGGTGGTGCCGAAGAGCAGCGAGCCGCCGGTGAAGACCCCGACCGGCCGCCAGGCGCCGGCGGTGGCCTCGTCGAGGACGTACGACAGGTGGTGGAAGGTGTGGCCGGGCGTGTCGACCACCCGCAGGCGCAGCGAGTCCCCGACGGCGACGGTGTCGCCGTCGGCGACCCCCACCCGGTCGAACCGGACGTCGTCGGCGGCGGCGACCAGGTACTGCGCGCCGGCCACCCGGGCGAGGTGCAGGCCGCCGGAGACGTAGTCGTTGTGTACGTGGGTCTCCAGCACGTGGGTGATTCGGACGCCCTGCTCGCCCGCCAGGCGCAGCACCCGGTCGATGTCGCGCTGCGGGTCGACCACCAGCGCGATCGTGCCGTCGCTGGCCAGGTAGCTCCGGTCGCCCAACGAGGACGTGGTGATCACGGACACCTCGACGGTCATGTTCGATTCTCCTTCGCTGTCTTATACCCGGGGGGGTTTGCGGGAGATAGACGTCCGCCCGGGTCACGGGGTGCGCCTACCCGCCCGCGCCGGGTTCACACGGCGCGGGTGTCAGGTCGTACGGTCGTCGGTCAGGCGAGGGCGAGGAAGAGCTTCTCGAGCTCCTCCTCGGTCATCTCCGGGGTCTCGCCACGCTCCCGCGCGGCGCTGCAGTGCCGCATCCCCGACGCGATGATCTTGAAGCCCGCCCGGTCGATCGCCTTGGACACGGCGGCGAGCTGGGTCAGTGCCTCCCGGCAGTCCTGCCCGCTCTCCATCATCTCGATCACCGCGTTGAGTTGCCCCCGGGCCCGCTTGAGCCGGGTCAACGCCTCGCCGGTCATCTCCGGTCGTAGCTTCACCGCGCCACCTCCTGCGTTCCAACATACCCCCGGGGGTAGCCGTCCGCCACATACCCCCAAGGGTATTGCCGGCCGGGCCGCCTGAAACGCCCATTCAGCGCCGAATGGCGACGCAGGGTCCTCGACACATCGACGGAACGCTTATCCTGTGCCCCGGCCGACCCACCGGAAGGGATCCCATGCCGTCGCGGCAGGACCAGCTCCACTCGTACCAGTTCACCGTCCAGCGGGCGGTGGCCGCGCTGGTGATGCGAGAGACCGACCCCGCCCAGTCCCCGTTCCGGCGGCTGGCGGGCGCGGGCCTGGCCAGCGTCCTGGTCGCGGTCATCGGGCTCGGCGGCTTCGCCCTGTACGGCCTCTTCGCCGGCGGTGGCACCTCCTGGCGAAACTCCGGCGCCGTGATCGTGGAGAAGGAGTCCGGCGCCCGGTTCGTCTACCGAGAGCAGCGGCTGCACCCCGTGCTCAACTACGCCTCCGCCCTGCTCATCATCGGCGCCGACCGGCCGAAGACGGTGCTGGTCTCCCGCCGCTCGATCGAGGGCGTGCCGCGCGGGCTGCCGCTGGGCATCGCCGACGCGCCCGACTCGCTGCCCGCGCCGGGTCGGCTCTCCACCGTGCCGTGGACGGTCTGCTCGGTCACCTCGACCGAGGCCGGGGGTACCGAGCCGCGCTCCGCGCTGCTGATCGGCCGGGACGCCACCGGCGGCCGTCCCCTCGGCGAGCAGGGGGTGCTGCTGCGGCACTCGGACGGCAGCCTGCACCTGCTGTGGCACCAGCGGCGCTACCTGCTCCGCGACCCCGACCGGGTGCTGGCGGCGCTGGCCGCGACCCGGGAACGGGCGGTGCCGGTGGCGCCCGCGCTGCTGAACACCGTGCCGGCCGGCGCCGACCTGGCCCCGCCCACGGTCCGCGGCCTCGGTGACCGCTCCGCCCGGGTCACCGGCGCCACCATCGGCGACGTCTACCTGGTCCGAAACTCCGGCGGTGGCCGGCAGTACGCGGTGGCCGAGCGGGACGGCCTGGCCGGCATCACCGAACTCCAGGCCGGCCTGCTGCTCGCCCGGACCGGCCAGGGTGAGCCGGAGCCGATCACCCTGGGCCGGTTCGCCGCCCTGCCCAAGCTGCCCGACCGGGTCCCCACCGGGCCGACCGCGCCGCCCCCCGCCCCGCCCCGGCTGGCGACCGTCGACGGCGGCGCGGTCTGCGCCCGGGTCGGCGACGACACCGGCGTACCCGACGTGCGGCTGGGCGTCACCCCGCCGGACCTCGCCGCCACCGCGCGCACGCCGGCCGGTCGGGGCGGGGTGCTCGCCGACCAGGTGGTGGTGGAGCCCGGACGTGGCGCGGTGGTCGAGTCCGCGGCGGCGCCGGGCGCCTCCGGCGCCGCGGTCTCCGTGGTCACCGACCTGGGCCGGCGGTACGTGCTCGCCGACGGCGCGGTGCTCGGCATGCTCGGCTACGCCGGTGTTCGCCCGGTGCGGCTGCCGGCGAGCCTGGTCAGCCTGGTGCCGGCGGGCAGCCCGCTCGACCCCGCCGCCGCCCGCGCCGTCGCCGCCCCGGCCTGACCGTGGCTCGGCTCAGTCGGCCGGCCGGCGCAGGACGCTGACCGCGAAATCGGCGTCGTCCCGCCATGGGCGCAGGTCCCAGGTGGCGCAGCGATGCTCCAACCGCAGCCCGGCGGCGACCGCGTCGGCGTCGAAGTCGGTCAGCGGGTAGCCCCGGTCGGTACCGAAGCCCACCACCACGATGCCGTCCGGGCGGACGTGGGCGGCGACCCGGGCCAGCACCGCCCGTTCGGTGCCGGGTGCGACGAACGCCATGACGTTGCCGGCGATCACCGCCGCGTCGAAGGGCTCCGCCTCATCCTGAGCGGCGAGGTCCAACTCGGCAAGGTCGCCGACCAGCCAGCGCGGCCCGGGGTGATCGGCGCGGGCGGCCTCCACCAGGGCGGGGTCGGCGTCGACCCCGACCACGGTGTGGCCCCGGGCGGCCAGCGCCGCGGCCACCCGCCCGGTGCCGCTGCCCGCGTCCAGGATGCGGGCCCCCGGGGGCACCATCGCGTCCAGCATCCGCGCCTCACCGGCCAGGTCCGCCCCCTCGGCGGCGAGCCGGCGGAACCGGTCGATGTACCACTGCGAGTGCCCGGGCTGCGTCTCGGTCACCCAACGGGTCGGCTTGCTCATGGGACCACCGTAACCGGATCTTCGTTGGCGGGAGCCGGATGGGTTGCCGGGCGCCGCCACCGTGCGTGACCAGGCACGATGTCGCCAGCCACCGGCTCGCCGACCGGTCCGCGTCCACCGTGGTCGCTCGCACCGGGTCACCCTGGTGTCCCCCCACGTTCAAGGTCAAGTTCAGCCCGTCTCCGCGCCGCCGGTCAACCTTTCGAACCGTCCCGTCAACCGGCGGAGAGGATGAGCTCCGCGGTCCGCTCCGGTTGGTCGACCTGCACGAAGTGGCTCGCATTCCGCAGCAGGTGCAGGTCGGCGCGCGGAAAGAGCTCCGCGAAGCGGCGCGCGACCCTCGGGTTGAGGGAGCGGTCCTCCGCACCGAAGATCACCCGCACCGGCCGGTCGAATCGGCGCAGGTCGGGTAGCCGGCGCCGGCGCGTCAAGACGGTGCCGAGCAGGTCGTCGTTGAGCCGCCAGAATGCCGGCTGGGCCGCGGTGAAGTCGTCGTACAGGCGGTTCACCACAGGATCCCTGCGTTGGTCGTCCCGGATGAACCTGCCCACCTGCCAGATGTAGAGGCGCCGAGCGAGGTCCGACCCACGGCCGGCCAGCGCCCGAGCTGCGTTGCGCAGCAGCGGAGTCGAGTACAGCGCGATGACGGGTGGTCGGCGCAGCGCCGCTGTCTGGTGGTAGTAGGTGTTGAGCAGCACCAGCGCGGCGACCCGGTGCGGATACAGCAGCGCTCAGTCGATCGCTGGTGGCCCGGACGCGTCATGGGCCACGAGCACGACCCGCTCGAGCCCGAGGTGGTCGATCACCGCCGCGAGGTCACCGGTCTGGTTGTCCGCCGTGTACGGGTAGCCGGCGGGCTTGTCGGAGCGGCCCCAGCCGAGGAAGTCGAAGCGGACGACCCGCCGATCGCCGAGGTGCGGCATCAGTTCGTCGTAGAGGTGCAGGTTGTCGGGGAAGCCGTGCAGCAGCACCAGCGGCACCCCCTCGCTACCGGCCACCTCGACATGCAGCAGGTGCCCGGCCCGGGGGACCTTGAGTGCCTCACGTACCGCCGCCATACGACCCCGATCGCCGTGAACTAACGCCGACACTAGTCCGTAACCGGGCGAATTCGGGTCGAAAAGGCGGCGCTGCCAGGCGCCGGCGAGAAACCCCGGCACCTGGCAGCGCAGACGTCAGCCCTTCTCCGCGCCGCTGGTCAGCCCCTCGGTGAGCAGCCGCTCGCTGGCGAAGAAGAGGATCACGATCGGCAGGGTGAGGATCACCGAGCCCGCCATCAGCACGGTCTTCGGCACCTCGACGCCGTCGGAGAGCAGTGACAGCCCGAGCGACACCGTCCACCGGTTCGGCTTGTCCACCAGGAAGAGCAGGGCGAAGAGGAACTCGTTCCAGGCGATCATGAAGTCGTAGAGAGCCACCGCCATGATCGACGGTGCGGCCAGGGGCAGGCTGACCCGCCGGATGATGCCGAGCCGGCTGGCGCCGTCGATGGCCGCGGACTCCTCCAGACTGATCGGGATCGTCTCGAAGTAGTTCTTCAGCATGAAGACCGAGACCGGCAGGGTCTGCGAGATGTAGACCAGCACCAGCCCGAACAGCGAGCCGCGCAGCCCGACCCGGGTGAAGACCACGAACAGCGGGATCGCGATGACGATCGACGGGAAGAGGTAGACGGCGAGGAAGAGGGCGTTGACCTGCCGGCGGCCGAAGAACCGCAGCCGGGACACCGCGTACGCGCCGGGAATGGCGACCACCAGGGTCAGCAGCGTGGCGGCCAGCGCCACCAGGCCGCTGTTGCGGATGAAGGTGAGGAATCCCTGGCCGCCGTCCTCGGCGGCCTTGAGCACCTCGGCGTACGTCGCGACGGTGAACTCGCTGACCGGCACCCACAGCGAGCCGGGGTCGAGCAGCAGGCGTTCGATGGGGCGCACCGAGAGCACCAGCATGTACCAGAAGGGCAGCACGGTGACGAGCAGGAAGGTGGCGATCACCAGCCGACGCAGCCAGCGCAGGCTGACCGTCTCGACCCGGTCCCGGTCCATCACGCCTCCCTGCGGGCGGTGAAGAAGCGCAGGTAGATCGCGACGAACGCGATCAGCACCACGGCCAGCACGACCGCCTGCGCCGCCGCCGCGCCGACGTCGGTACGGGCGGTGAGGAACTGGTAGACCCGGACGCTGACCACCTCGGTGCCGGCGGTACCGCCGGTGAGCAGGTAGACGTCGTCGAACTTGTTGAACGTCATGATGAACCGGAGCACCGCCAGCAGCGCGATCACCGGCATCAGCTGGGGCAGCAGGATGTGCCGGAAGCGCTGGGTCGGGGTGGCGCCGTCGACCCGGGCCGCCTCCTCCAGGTCCGCCGGCACCGCCTGCAACCGGGCGAGCAGGAACAGGAACGCGAACGGGAAGTACCGCCACGCCTCGAACGCGATCACCGTCCACAGCGCGGTCGAGTCCTGGGACAGGAACGGGATCGGCGCGTCCCAGCCGAGGAACCGCTGCCCCCAGGCGTTGACGATGCCGAGCTGCGGGTCGAGCATCACCTGCCAGACGAAGGCCACGGCGACCACCGGCGCCACGTACGGCAGCAGCATCGACGCTCGGACCAGCGTGCGCCCGCGGAAGGGCCGGCGGACGACCAGCGCGGCGACCAGCCCGATCACGATGGAGCCGAAGGTCCCGCCGAGGCTGTAGAGCAGCGTGGTCCAGAGCGTGTCGGCGAACCCTGGGGTGTGCAGCACCCGGTCGAAGTTGCTCATGGTGAATTCGCCGAGGAGCCCGGTCTTGCGCAGGGTGGC